>DATJKB010000519.1:0-8292 GCA_035491875.1 Pyrinomonadaceae bacterium
GGTGCGTTGAGTGCTCGGTGCGTAGACATCGGTCGCTTCGCTCCCGTTCTGTGGTTGAATCATCGCCTTGAATCTTATATCGGGACACCTGAACGAAAGCTTCGGGCCGCTCTCTTGGTTGCGCAGAGAGTTGAAACTGCACCAGCACCCATCGCCTCGCTCACTCGGCGATCGGGCGTCGAATTCGATCAGAGTGGTCCGTTCGAGTTGTAACCACTCTGTTGTATATGGCCAGGGAGCTGTCGTTTATTCCCTGCAATATGCGAGTAACGGCGACGCTCCAGAACCATCGATTGCTCATCCGAATAGTAATTGAGTTATGTGAGAATCATCGGAGGCGGGATTCGACCCTTTGGCGTGTGACGAACTCGCCGATAGCCTGAAACGGTCGAGACGTGGGAGACGTGGGAGGTTCGTCTGTATCGGGAATGCATATCCCTTCATTGTGACGCCCAGCGATTGAGTTGACGAAGAGGCGCGATCTCATTCAAGCATCGCCGGACCAGTCATACGAAACACGCTCTCCCGATTCGTCGGGACTCGCGTCCGACGAGTTATGCCGCAACTACGACCGATCTGTTTTTTTGAACAGCTTTGAGAAAAGCGGTCACTAACGGATGAGGTTGGTCTGCCGTCGAACGGGCCTGAGGTACAAAGAGCGTCCCCAGAAAGAACGGATGATCGGGCAACTCAATAACTCGAATCTCGCCTTCGCTATCTGATCCCGTGATTTTCAAGGAGCCGCTCTTCAAGCGGGAAACGTAATCCGGGTTGACACCGAAATTGCAATAGTACTGCTCGATAGCTGAGTGCGCTCCGTAGATCTCTGCGACTTGGGAGCCGGACGCAAACGTCAACTCCATTTCGCGACCCGCGACTGAACAGGCGAGTTGTGTAATGAAAAGATCGGAAGCGTAAGGGTCATACTCCGCGTGGGCCGCTTCCCTAAACCCGAGGACATTGCGCGCGTACTCGATGATCATGTGCTGGAACCCACCGCAGGTGCCAAAACATGCGATGCCGTTCTCGCGTGCATAACGAATAGCCCAGAGTGCCTGGTCCATATTCTTATACGGGCTACCAGGTGCGACCCAGATGCCGGAAAAACGCTCGAACAAAGTTTTGGTGATTTCCTCTGTGGACACCCAGATACCATCGACATCGATCCCTGACGCTGAACGCGAATGCTCGATGGCCGCATTGGTCGAAACATGCGGTGGAAAGGTCGGAGTGTACTCACCTATGATCGCGATCGATCGCTTCACACTGCCTCTTCAACTGATCATCGAATACAACTATGCTTCGATTGCCAGCCGCCCTTCAAACACGATGACTGCCTGGGCCTGGATCCGCAATTTGTCGGCGACTAGTTCTACATCCATGAAACCGGTTCGCTTTGACGATTGAAAAGATTTCATTCGTGTCTTGCCTAGTCTTGACGACCAATACTTTGCCAGAAACGTGTGAGTGCCGCCGGTCACGGGATCTTCATTTGTGCCACTCCAGGGCCAGAAGTATCGCGAATGAAAATCGTAACCGTCCGTACGGGCCGGAGCGGTAACCAGGACACCGTTGATGGAATTGTGGGAGCGCTGAAGTGCGACAAAATCCGGATCTAAGCCGGCCAATTCTTCAGCGTCCGCAATTTCCAGCAACAAGATTTTGGTTTCTTCATTGTAGACGGAATTCTTGATGGCTTTGACCCCCAAAGCAGCAAGCAGGGCAGGTGGAGCATTGGCAGGTCGCGTTTCGTACACGGGAAATTCCATCACGATTTGGCCTTCCAATTCTTTGGCGGACAAGTCCAGGCCCTGAATGTTTATGAAGTGAACCTCGTTTAATTTATGTAGTGAGAAAATAACTTTGGCAGAAGCCAGAGTCGCGTGACCGCATAATGGGATTTCCATCTTGGGTGAAAAAAATCGAATTGCGAAAGCGCTGCCCGACTCGTGAGGTGAAAGAAAGGCCGTTTCAGAAAGATTCAACTCCTGTGCGATGTGCAACATTCTATCGTCGCTCAACTTCGAGCCAATCATACAAACACCCGCCGGATTGCCTTTGAATGGTGTGTCGGTGAAAGAGTCGACTATGAAGGTTCTCATTCTTTGCTCTTCAATCCTATTCTCTTGCCATGCCAACGGAGCCAATGAAGAATCGGTTACCACTCTCCAAGTCCTGACACCGCATCCAATGCCTGAGCGATGTCATCAATTAAGTCCAGGCTGTCTTCGCATCCTACGCTAAGGCGAATAAATCCTTCGGGTATCTCGTCACTTCCCCAACGCGCTCGTCGTTCGGCGGTGGTATGCACACCGCCAAAGCTGGTCGCTTCAAACACCAATTTGCATGACTTCAAAAACTGTTCACCACGGGCCCGGTCGTGAAGGACAAAGCTAACTACCGATCCGAAATAGCGCATTTGTTGCGAGGCAATTTTGTGCGACGGGTCAGCAGTCAGTCCGGGATAACGCACTCCGCTGACTTCAGAACGCGTCGTCAAATACTCAGCGATATTGTGTGCGTTACGGGATTGCCTTTCCAGTCGTACCTGTAACGTGGCGAGAGAACGATGCGCCAACCATACTTCCATCGGCCCTGGTACTGCGCCGATCTGTGTGCGCCAGGTGAGTA
Source organism: Pyrinomonadaceae bacterium (assembly GCA_035491875.1). GTDB lineage: Bacteria > Acidobacteriota > Blastocatellia > Pyrinomonadales > Pyrinomonadaceae > PSRF01. Next base: position 2,632 of record DATJKB010000519.1, read on the forward strand.
GTTTCTCCAACCATGCCGAATCTCGCACAGCTACATGACCGATAACAAGGTCGGAATGCCCTGTTAATCCTTTGGTATCTGACGCGACAGAGAAGTCCGCACCGAGCTCCAGAGGAGTCTGGGAAAGAACCGTGGCTGTGGTGTTATCAACCGCTATCAGCGCGCCCCTTTTGTGCGCCGCATCAGCGAGTGCGGCGATGTCGCATACATCAAGGCTTGGATTGGCGGGAGTTTCAAGCCAGAGCAATCTTGCGCCGTCGAGGATTTGGCTCCAGTCGTCGCCCGCAGTTCGAGCTTTTCGTACCTTAATCCCAATCTGTGCGAAGAAACCATCAGCCAGAAGGCGAGCAGTGTAGTAACTGTCCGAGGGCATCGCTAAAACATCTCCGGGTCGCAAAGTTGTGCCAAAAACTGCCGCGACTGCCGCCATTCCTGAACCAAATGAAACTACGGGACCGCCCTCTAGTTCACTTAACGCTTGTTCGAACCGCGTCCAAGTGGGATTGCTAAATCGCCCGTAGGTGTAAGCGATGGTAGATGGGTCACCGGAAGCATGGTAAGGCCCGGCGAAGGCAACGCCGGCTGAAAAGGGTTCACCTTGCGCCGCGGGAGCAAGACCCGCGTGAATTACTTTTGTTCCAATTCGCATTATTCACTTGCTCGATACTGGATTCAGCGACTTGCAGGACGCTTTAGCGGATGATAACTGCTTTTTCACGTCAGGTCCTCAGCCTGCGTGAAGTTCCAGCTTCTGGATGAAGTCGATCGTTGAGGGGAAAAGCTGATTCGCTAAAGCACGATTTTCGAGGCTTGGAAGATCGGAAACTACAAAGATGCGATGAATTCCCGTGTCGACGCTCGCAACCTGGTACGCCTTATAACTAGTCTGAGCAATTTCGAGTGGGAGAGATGATTTTGGATTGCCGCGCGGATCATCGGGCTCGATGAAAACTGAAACGGTGTGGCCGTGGTTACGAAATATTAAATGAGCATATTTCCGGTGGTCATACGAGCAGATATGACCCTCGATCAACTCATAAGAAGCCGGATGACGATCGACAGCCTGTAGCAGCGGCGCAAAACGAGGGGTCAATGCGCGCGCCACTCTTTGCTGATCGAAGGTCCAATCGCGAGGATAACTCAAGGCGCACACCTGGTGATTCGCGACTGCATCTCGATCTACGGCTGCAATTAGAACTGTCGGCTCTGACGACGGTGCGTTAACCGCGGACGAATTCGCTGGCTTTGAAACGTTGCCATTTCGCCAGTACGACAGGCCCACGGTGAGAGTGAGAATCAAACTGGCAGCCAGCGCAGCCCAGCGGATTTTCGTAGATATGCGTGGGACCCTTTCTCGGTCTAATGCCATTTGCACCCGGCGGCGACTGAGATTTTCTTTCTCGCTTTCATCGTCATCCTCAAGCGTCAACGCCGCCTTGAGCAAACGACGCACCTCGATCCGTCTTTCCGATTCCGCAGCGCATTCCCGGCAAAAACCTAGATGGTCAAGCACCGACTGGTTCGTTTCAACCAGTAGCTCGTTATCGAGGTAGAGATCCAACATCTCTCGAATATGTTGACAATCAGATTCGCCCACTTTTTTTGTTTGTCTCCACGCTGCACGGTTCGTCGTTTCTTGAAGCGAGTGTCGCCAATCTGGCGCGAAGCATTCGTCGACCGCGGCTTAATCGCGACATGATTGTTCCCACTGGCACATTAAACACCTCAGCGATTTCCCGATATTTCAGGCCCTCGACATCCGAGAGCAGAACAGCCATCCGAAACGGCTCCGGAAGTTCTGCGAACGCCTGCTTGATTTCTTCCAAAGAAAAATCCAACGACGTATTCGCCTGCGACGGAAGGGTTGATTCTTTGACATAGTCGAGCGAGAAAACACGTGGCTGGCGTGCCTGACTTCTGCGGTATTCGGAACGCACGTAGAAAAAGATCTGGAATAACCAGGCACGGCAGTTTGTGCCCGGCTCAAATTTATTAAATGAGCGCCATGCCCGAAGATATGTCTCTTGAACCAAATCGTCAGCCGTTTCGCGGTCTTCGCAAACTCTGAGCGCAACGCGCCTCAACTCACCAAAATGCGCGAAGGCCAATCGATCAAAGTCTTCCTTTCGGTCTGTAGCCACTTTGTCGTGCTATGAGTATATGGTCATGGGACTGCAGTTTATTCCCGCATTCGCTACTAGATCATCCATGTCCAGGGGCTCATGGATAGCCCACAGCACCCGACGCGAGAGATCAGATCGTCCCTCATACTTGCTCGTCACGCAAAAAGAACCCGTCCGTCATGGTATTCTCACCTCATTCCCCTCTTCTGCTGCCCCAAAGTTCTGTATTTCAGGTATCGAGATGCAGAACAGCGGAAATTGTTACAGCCGTTATGAGCGAGTTTCTCTCATCGCCAATGACCAGGTTCGGACGAGCCCTTAACCACGCTGATGAGCACCCTATCAGCGCAGAAATCTTTAGCGTGGAGCGTCTCGAGCAATACGCACAGACTCTCGCTGCGCAGCACAAAACTGTAATCAAAAAGACGAGAGCTCAGCTCTTGCCACGGCTCGAAGATAATGGCCGTAAGTTGTTCGCGGCGTACAAGCTGCTGGTCGAGGCAATTAGAAAGGGACGACCAATGTCGCCGGCCGCCGAGTGGCTAGTCGACAACTTCCACATCGTTGAGGAACAACTTCGCGAGATCCGAGAAGATCTGCCGAAAAGTTACTACCACGAATTACCGAAGCTGGTTAACGATCCGCTAAAAGACTATCCCCGCATCTATGCGCTGGCCCTGGATCTTATTGCTCATACTGATTGCCGGCTGGATACCGACACTCTGCGGCGCTTCATCATCGCGTATCAAACAGTCGCACCACTCACGATCGGAGAAATATGGGCTGTCGCAATCACTTTGCGCCTTGCCCTGGTAGAGAATCTGCGACGCCTAACGAATGCCATTGTCCGATCACGTGACGAGCGTGACCAGGCTGACAAGCTTGCGGATAAGATTCTCGAACTTGCATCACGGCAAGGCTCGTCGCTTTCGAATCTAATTTCAGAACGACTGGGAAAACTCGAGCAGACGCCTGCCGCGTTTGTCGTTCAGCTTACGCAGAGACTGCGTGAACAGGATCCCGCGGTAATGCCAGTGCTTGATTGGTTGGAAAAACAGACCGCTCGACAAGAAACAACCATTGAGCAAATCATTCACGCCGAACATCAGCGCCAAGCCGCAACGCAGGTTACCGTCGGAAACATCATCACGAGCATGCGACTTTTATCGACGCTGGACTGGCGGGATTTCTTCGAGAGTGTCAGCCTCATCGACCCGCTCTTAGGCAAGGATCCCGCCGGCGCGTATTCCAGGATGGAATTCCAGTCTCGCGATCGCTACCGACACGTAATAGAGAAGATAAGTAAACGCACGCATACGAACGAACTTGAGATTGCGGGTGCGGTAGTCAAGTTTGCGGCCGACTCAGCCAAGAAAAGCGACGAGCACGAGGAACCACGCCGAGAGACTCATGTGGGCTTCTATTTGGTTGAGGACGGGTTGCAGCAATTGGAGGCTGCCTTTCGCTATCGTGCTCCGCTAGGCGAACGGCTGCGTCGTTTTCTTCTTCGACATGCGACCGGTGCCTATCTGGGGACACTGGCGATGGTCACTACATTAATTCTTATCTTAGTCCTTCTACTCCTGTACGCGGCAGGCGCGAGCGTGGCCACGCTGGTACTCATATCATTTCCCGGTGCGATTCTCGCGAGCGAGCTTGCTGTCAGCGTGCTTAACTGGGACGTCACTCATCTCTTTCCGCCACGGCTTTTATCGCGCATGCAAACAGTCGAGGGCATTCCTGAGAACGCGCTCACGATGGTGGTTGTACCGACACTACTTTCAAGCGAATCACAAGTCGTCGAGCTGCTGGAAAAACTGGAGGTCCACTATCTTGCGAACCAGGACAAGCATATTCTCTTTGCCTTACTAAGTGATTTTGCAGACGCCGATACGGAGACGCTGCCTGTTGATGAATCAATATTGTTTGCCGCTCGCGAAGGTATCGAGCAACTAAATCTTCGTCACAATAACGAGGAGGTACCTCATTTCCATCTTTTTCACCGGAGACGCCTGTGGAATGCGAGCGAACAAAAGTGGATGGGCTGGGAACGAAAGCGCGGAAAGTTAGAAGAGTTCAACAGGCTGGCGCTTGGTTACGGAAACACGTCCTTCATTTTTCGCACCGCCGATGATTCTTTACTGCGAAAACTCCGATACGTAATAACCCTTGATGCCGATACACAGTTACCTCGTGACGCAGCTCGCAAACTAATCGGCACGGCAATCCACCCCCTGAACCGGCCACTCATCGATGAGAATGTCAGGCGTGTAGTAAAGGGTTATGGAATTCTGCAGCCCCGCGTCAGCATTTCACTCGAGAGCGCGTCTCGAACGAGGTTCGCTCGAATATTTTCGGGGAATACCGGGATCGATCCCTATACGACAGCAGTCTCGGACGTTTATCAGGATCTCTTTGGTGAAGGCAGCTTTACCGGCAAAGGGTTGTACGACATAGCCGCTTTTGACGCTTGTCTCAGCGACCGTGTTCCTGAAAACACGCTACTCAGTCATGACCTTTTTGAGTCATTGTTCGCACGCGCTGCACTCGTTACTGACATCGAATTGCTTGACGAGTATCCCGCAACTTACGACACCCATGCGAAGAGAGCACACCGCTGGATCCGTGGTGATTGGCAAATTTTTCGCTGGTTGTTTCCACGTGTTCCTGATGCTCAGCGTCAGAAGGTTCGCAACCGGTTGCCATTGGTTTCTCGCTGGAAGATGCTCGACAACCTGCGACGAAGCCTGGTCGCTCCGGCGGTTTTTCTTTGGCTGATCGGCGCCTGGACCATTCTTCCACGTCCATACCTCCTCTGGACTCTATTTGGACTCATAACGATTGCGTTCCCGGTTTATCTGCACGTTGCCAGCAGCTTGTTGTTTACTCCGCGCAAGGCTTCCCGGTCCAACTATTTTTGGAGCGTTTGGCGAGACTTTAAAACGAGCTCAGCTCAGTTTGCCTTAAGCGTTGTATTCCTCACTTACCAAGCGTGGCTGGTGACTGATGCTATTACTCGCACCGCTTATCGAAAACTGATAACGCACAAGAAGTTGCTGGAGTGGGTTACCGCCGCTGATGCGGAGCGGTCGGCCGGACGCGATCTCAGTGCCTTCTTCCGGTTCATGCTGCCGGCGGAGGTGATCGTTATCTCGACAGTCGCTCTGACCTTGATCGTTAATCTACCGGCGTGGCGAGTGATGATTGTGTTCGTGGTCGTTTGGAGCACCTCACCAGCGATTGCTTATTTGATTAGTGCCGCGCGCGGGATCGAACCGAAACTCATTAGCTCTCGAGATGTCCACTTTGCCCGCATGATCGCCAGGCGCACCTGGCGGTTCTTTGAAACCTTCGTTGGACCAGAAGACAACTGGCTTCCTCCTGACAACTTTCAGGAGGACCCGTTACCCGTGGTCGCACATCGCACTTCACCTACGAACATTGGATTACTTTCTCTCGCCACACTTTGTGCGCACGACCTTGGCTACGTCGGAACTCTTGAGTTTGTTGAACGGCAAGAACTGACTTTCGCCACGCT
>DATJKB010000520.1:0-13856 GCA_035491875.1 Pyrinomonadaceae bacterium
GGGATGACATTTGCGTCAATCGATCTCGCATTCGTTGTTGAACCTTTGGACCAGTCCGCCACATGTAGATGACCAACGAGGCAACCATGATTATTGCGACAACTCCTAGTATCGCCTCGCGAAGCGCTTCATTATTGAAGAACTGACTAATCGACCCGCCGAGCCTTGATCCGAACGTATCGATTAGCAGGTAATGGTCGACACCGGTTTTCAGGAGGTAGCCGAGACCGGCGCTGGTGGCGAGGGCCAGGATGATTGCGACGTAGACGGAGGAAGTGAGCCATTTGTGGCCGGCCTTTCTTAAGAACGAAAGAATGACGGCGACCAGCAGAAAAGACTCAAAACCCTCGCGTAAGACGATAATGAATGAATTAAGCATCGTGATCTATTCCCTTGGGACGGGCTCGATCCGGTAGGCGGAAAGCGAGCGAAGGGCAGTATAGCTTAGTTGAAAATAGATTTCAATTTCAGTGAGGGTTTGGAGTGCGGCGGCCTGGCGCCGCTTTGTTATAGCGAGAGCTGTGCGCTAGGCCCGACGTAACAAGGCGGCGCCGGGCCGCCGCACTCCAAAGGCCGCCCTCCAAAGGTTATTGAGACGTGGTCGGAAGGATCACCAGATCCGCACGAATTAGGCCGAGTTCCGTGTTTGCAGTGATCCTTAAGGGCAAACGTCGCCGGTCATCGCTGACCCATATGCGCAATTGATATTTGTCGTTCTGTGGATCTTCCGGCGTCGTCAACGTCAAGGGAATAGCAGGTAGTGTCTGTTGGCCAAGGCCAATCATCTCACGTTTGAGCGCAATGACCGCCAGGGTTTTGGGAGCGTCTTCTACCAGAATCGAAATGGCATTTCGTCGTTGCGGAGCAAGATTGAATGTGCGCAACGCATAGAAGAACGATAGGTAATCGTGGGTGCCGACCGGAATGACAATGCGCTGACCGCTGCTCGTGGTGGCGGCGCCAGAGTCCTGATTGATTGTGAGCGTCTGGTTCTTTCGCCTTTTACCTTCAATCAGATTCATTTCGGTTCGATAAGGAAGTAGCGCTTTTGGATCGACGTAGGTACTTATCTGGTCATTAGCGACGAACACTCGCGCGACGGTTCCCGTGGTTTGCGCCTTCACCGTGAGTAATAAGCCATCGCGCTCGAAGTATCGCGAACGACCTCGCACTTGAAACGTCGCCGTACCCACCGGCGTGTTGCTTTCGCCGAGAAACACTCGATAATTAAGTTCTTCTCCGATAGTGAATGGCCAGTTTTCATCGTGACTCGGAACGGTTGGTGGAACAGTCGGCCGAGGAGTTGGCGCTGGTCCAACTGACGGAGTCGGAGTTGCAGCAGGGGCTGGCGGTTCAGCTACGACTGAACCCGCAAGCTCAGCTCTAATTTCGCCATCGCGTACCTTTGAGGTTAGCAAAACCGGCACGTGCCGCTCGTCTTCACTGAAGCGCGCCTTAATCTTGTAGGTACGAGCAGCAGTCGATACACGAACCTCTGTGGCTATTGTGTTGAAATTTCCGATGTTCGTCCTGACCACCTCTTTGCCGGTGACCCGAAGTTCGATTTGATATTCCTCGGTCTCAGTCCAGACGCTGAACGCGTATTTTGCGCCGTCATTAAGCGGCAGCGATCGCAGTCGATAAACAACAGATAGAAAATCAAACTTACCGGGTATGCTTGATTGCTTTTGCGATACGTCAGGGGCACCTGCTGTTTGATTGAACTCATGGAAGTTTTCAGACGAATTAATAGCATCGCGAACAACCTGTTCGCAGCGAAACGGCAAACCCGTCTGCGGATCGACGTATGTGGTGTAGTCGTTATTGATTGCAATCAACGCGACGTTTATTAAGTCGGTAGTTACAACGTGTCCCTGAAGTTGGATGGCGTCGCGACCAAAGAATTTGCCGCGCGCAACAACCTGCATCTGCGCGTGGGCCGCCGATGAAAAGTTGGAATAGGAGATGATGTATGTCAGTCGCTCCCCAACTTTGTAGGGTGCGTTGGAGAAGGGAGGCGCTGTCGCCCCATCCTGACCGAAGACCGGAAAAAGTGAAGCGAGGAAAAGAATTGTTAGGATGGTGTAAGCGGGCCGCTTCAAACTGAGATTCACCGTCGCATAATAGGTTCAAAACAGAAAGCAGGGCAAATACTGGATAGTGGGATGGATCCCACGAGGACAAATACTACACGCTGCCGCCGCCCTGCGGTTCCTTACATTGACGCCGCCCGGACTTCCATCTCCGCGATGATCTCGTGCGCAGCCTTCGCCGGATCGGGCGCCCCAGTGATTGGTCGACCGACGACAAGATAAGACGCGCCGGCAGCTAGCGCGAAGGCCGGAGTGGCGATGCGCTTCTGATCATCGCCGGATGTTGCTGCATCTGTCGAGGAAACGGCAGGCCGAATTCCCGGTGTGACTACAAGAAAATCCCGGTCACTGACAGTTGATCGGATTGCTGTGATCTCCTGTGGCGACGCTACAACTCCGTCGATTTCCGCAGCCGCCGCCAGCAATGCTAACCGTCTGACGGTGGCAATAGTATCGTCGACAAATCCAATCTGGCCCAGCGTGTTCGCGTCGATGCTCGTCAGCACAGTAACGGCGACGACTGATGGAGCCGCCACGTGCGCACGTGCGGCAGCCTCTTTTGTTGTCTCTGCCGCGCGACGCATCATCTCCTCGCCACCGGACGCATGAATAGTAAGCATTGAAACCCCCAACTCAGCAGCTGAACGGACCGCGCCGCTTACCTGGTGTGGTATATCGTGAAATTTCAGATCAAGGAAGACTCTGTCACCGCGGTTGATGATTTCTTTAACTATACTCGGACCCGCTGACGTGAAAAGCTGGGAGCCGACTTTGAACATTCCGACCAGTTCATGGAGTTGATTGACCAACTTTAAGGCTTCATCGGCCGTCCTCACGTCGAGGGCAACTATTAGTCGATCTTTAGGCTTCATCTCAATCAAGTTTTAGCCCTCCAAATGTTTCGCTCGATGCCCAACGGCTTCGTCAAGTGTTCTAAACCCATTAGTGTTCAGGAGTCGCGCCAAACCCTCGTTGATGTCCCTTGCGATGCGCGGACCCTGGTAGATGAATCCTGTATAGAGCTGTACGAGACTCGCGCCCGCTAAGATCTTTTCCCATGCATCTTCGGCTGTAAAGATCCCCCCAACTCCCATGAGTGGAACTTCGCCTCCGGTTAGACGATAAAGTTTCGCAATCATCTGCGTAGCCGTTCGTCGCAGAGGCGCGCCGCTCAATCCACCTTCGCCAATCTCCGCAAGGGTGCCTGGATCTGTGACAAGGTTATCGCGTTTGGTGGTTGTATTGGTTGCTATGATGCCGTCGATATGCAAGTTTTTAATTACCCCGACGATGTCCTCAATCTCCGCGTCGTCGATGTCCGGCGACAACTTTACCAGCAAAGGCATTGGTGAAGGTCTCGAATACTGTCGCTGTAGCTCCTGATTGCGCGTTTGTAGCGCATTCAGCAGCGACGAAAGGTGCGACGCTCTTTGAAGTTCTCGCAGTTGAGGAGTATTTGGCGAGCTGACGTTGATCGCAACGTAATCAGCGACTCTGTAGACGAGTTCCAAACTCGCCAGATAGTCGCTGGTGGCGGCTTCAATTGGCGTGATCTTGCTTTTGCCGATACTGACGCCGAGTACGCAATCGAGATCTAATCGCGCAACTCTTTCAGCAAACGCAGCAGCGCCCGCGTTGTTGAAGCCTGCACGGTTTATCAGAGCACTATCCTTAGCGAGTCGGAAAAGTCGTGGACGTGGATTGCCGGGTTGGGCGTGATATGTGACCGTGCCTGCTTCGATAAAACCGAAGCCCAGCGCACAGAGAGACTGTAGTGCGAGACCATCTTTGTCGAATCCCGCCGCCAGACCAACCGGATTAGGGAACTTCAATCCAAAGCGAGTCAATTCACCGAACGGCTCTGATGTGAACCGTCGCCGGACCAGTTTGTTTACGCTTTTGAGTTTAATAAAGTCGAGTGAGTGAAGCGCCAATTCGTGGGCTGTCTCCGGAGGGAGCCGAAACAGTATCGGGCGCAACAGTGAGCGATAGAGCATCAGGCGGATCTAGTTTTTAGCAGAGTGAAAGGAGAAGCGCAAATCATTTGTCATATATCATTTGAGATTGCTCATTTGTCATTTGAATCTTTGCGTAGCGCGTTTCTGGTTGCCACTTGCAAGTCGTTGTGCGAGTCGATCGGTCGAACCGCGCCGCTTGAGACTCGGAACTTGAAACTTGCAACTGGAAACGCGCTACGCAAAGACTGAAATGACAAATGAGCAATCTCAAATGATATATGACAAATGATTGGTCCTCTCGCGTTTTGCTTTCGGCGCCCCGCACCTGTTAGTATCCCGACTCGCATGGAATTCGTCGAAAAAGCGCGCATCATGGATGGGCCGCGAATCAATCGCGCCCTTGCGCGGCTTTCCTCCGAGATAGTGGAGGAGAATCATGGCGCCGGCGATCTGTTTCTGGTTGGGATTCGACGACGCGGAGTTCCCCTTGCCGAGCGTATGGCGGATAAAATTGCCGACCTCGAAGGCTACCGTCCTCCGGTGGGTGTTCTCGATATCACTTTGTATCGCGACGATCTTTCGACAGTTGGCGCGAAGCCGGTTGTAAATCGAACGGAGCTGCCTGGCGACATCGAGAACCGGAACATTGTTTTGATTGACGATGTACTTTACACCGGTCGAACAATACGCGCCGCGCTCGATCAGTTGATTGATTTTGGTCGCCCGCGACGCGTTCAGTTGGCGGTACTAATCGATCGCGGTAAAGAGCACCGCGAACTGCCGATACAGGCTGATTACATCGGCAAGCTTGTGCCAACGAAGAAGAGCGAAATCATAAAGGTGATGCTTCAGGATTTTGACGAAGAAGAAGGCGTAGTTATCGTCGAGCGCCCGTCGGAGACGGGTTGATTTAAAAGCGGCCAAGGGGCCGCTTTTTTTGTAAGTCTAAAGACCAAAGTCTAAAGATCAGGAATGCAAACCACTTTTCAGCGCCAACATCTCCTCGGCATTCGCGACCTATCTGCTGGCGAGATCACGCATCTCCTCGACACCGCAGAGACGTTTCGCGATATCTCCCAACGCGAAATCAAGAAAGTGCCCGCCTTAAGAGGTCGGACGATAATCAACCTTTTCTTTGAGCCTTCAACGCGCACGCGAACCTCATTTGAAATCGCCGCCAAGCGCTTATCAGCCGATGCCGTTAACGTGAGTGTCTCGACATCGAGCGTCACAAAGGGAGAGACGCTCCTCGACACTGCGCGCAATCTTGAAGCGATGTCGCCGGATTGCATAGTAATCAGACATTCAATGGCCGGCGCGCCGCAACATCTCGCGCGAATGTGCAAAGCGCCTATCGTTAACGCCGGCGACGGATCGCATGAACATCCAACTCAGGCATTGCTCGATGCGTTGACGATCAGGGAGTACAAAGGTCGTATTGAGGGTTTGAAGGTTGCGATCATTGGCGACATCCTTCATTCACGCGTAGCGCGCTCAAACATTTATCTACTTACTAAACTGGGAGCAAACGTCAGCGTTGCTGGTCCAGGAACACTTGCGCCCCTGGAGTTTGCCACTCTGGTAGATGACGGTCTGCGACTTGAAAAGCGGATTGAAGGTGCTATTGCCGGCGCAGACGTTATCATGATTCTGCGCATCCAGCGTGAGCGACAAGATGCGGCATTTTTCCCTTCAATGCGCGAGTATGCGGTGCATTATGGTTTGCAACTTAAACACCTGGAGTTGGCCGCACCTGACGCCATTGTCATGCATCCTGGACCAATGAATCGTGGCGTGGAGATATCTTCAGAGATAGCGGATGGTAGTCGCTCCTTAATCCTCGACCAGGTAACGAATGGTGTTGCGGTGCGGATGGCGGTGCTCTATTTACTAGCTGGCGGAACTCGCGAGGAAGCAGTTGAAACAGAGAATACGACGTCGAAGAAACGTCGCAATGGGAAAACTGGCAAAGCATGAAGCTGTTGATTGCAAACGGATATGTGATTGACCCGGCGACCGACGTCAACGCCGGCAGGAATGTTTTGATTGAGGACGGGCGCGTCGTTGACGTTATCAGCAGGGGCGAGCCGGTGTCCGAGGACGCAAAACTGATCGATGCCACAGGTCTGATAGTGGCTCCTGGCTTTATCGATCTGCATGTTCATCTGCGTGAGCCGGGGCAGGATTACAAAGAGACTATCGCCACGGGAGCTTCGGCTGCGGTCGCAGGTGGCTGGGCCAGCATCTGCGCAATGCCCAACACAGATCCAATTAACGATAATCCTGCCATGACGCGGTTTGTGATTGAGAAGGGCAAAGCGGCGCAGCTCGCGAACGTCTTTCCAATTGGAGCGATTACGAAGGGAAGTGCCGGAAAGGAACTCGCGGAAATGGGCGAGATGAAGAATGCCGGCATCGTCGCAGTTTCTGATGACGGACGTCCGGTCCCAACCCCCGGAATGATGCGACGCGCGTTGGAGTATGCCAATGGTTTTGATCTGACAGTGGTGGACCATTGTCAGGATCCTTCACTGAGTGCCGGCGGCGTCATGCACGAAGGGCGTTGGTCACTGATTCTTGGTCTGCGTGGCATTCCCGCCGCCGCTGAGGAAATGGATGCGGTGCGTGATTGTGTGCTTGCCAAACTTACCGGTGCGCGCGTGCACCTGGCCCACGTCTCCACCGTCGGTGCGATTGAAGCGGTGCGTCGTGCGAAGGAGTCGGGGTTGAATGTCACTTGCGAGGTTACCCCGCATCATTGGACGCTAACGGACGAAGCCGTTTCGGAGTACGACACCAACATGAAGATGAACCCGCCACTTCGCAGCGAAGAACATGTGGCGGCGATTCTGGAAGGAATGAAAGACGGCACCATCGATGCGATTGCGACGGATCACGCGCCGCACCATCTCGACGAAAAAGCGTTGGAATTCGACCAGGCGCCGTTTGGTATTACGGGACTGGAGACCGCCGTCGGATTGGCTTTCGACCTGGTCCAACGCGGCGTTGTAGATCTCGAACGCGTGGTGGAAATGTGTGCCACAAATCCAGCGAAGATTTTTGGCCTGAAGGATCGGGGAACGTTCAAAGCCGGCGCTCACGCGGATGTGACTATCCTGGATCCGCAGCTGGAATGGGTCTTTGATGTATCAAAAAGCAAATCAAAGAGTCGCAACACACCCTTCGATGGCCGCACTATGCAAGGAGCAGCGGTCGCCACAATAGTAGGTGGAAGATTGGTCTATCTACATCCCGACTACAGCCGTCTCAGAGACGCAAAACAGCGCCAGGCTACAGCCAAGTAGGTGCCACGCCGCGTTTGTTTGGGAACAAAACTTCGCCAATTCGAAATAGCAGCGACATACGTTAGCCTCATCATCTCTCCGCACCTTCCTTTAAAAACATTGTCAAACCGCACACATCAGCCTAAAATGCAGCGGTTCATTCCCAAGGTAGTAGCAGTCGCACTCGGTTTAAGCTGATCTCGGTTTCTTTGAAGCGGGCGAGGCTTTAACGCTGCTTTGCTTTTTGGGGTGGGCAACACCTGCAGCCCTGTAGCGAACTCACTGGTCTTTTCACATAAGCCGAAAGAAATAACGGAGGCTCCGATGAAACGTAAGCTTTACAGACTTACCGGCATAGCCCTCATTTCAATCCTGTTGGCGCCGATCTGCATCGCCGACAACGGCCCGACAAAGTCGGTCAGGCAACAGGAGCGCTATACGGTTTCGCTCGAATTGGAATTTTCGAAAAAGGGACAGAACGCCCTGGAGCACGCTATTTCCGTGCTGTTTGACGTTGGTCCGAATGGCTACGCGACGGGGTTCATGGTAGGCGATGGTCTGGTGATGACTGCTTACCACGTCATCTCGGGTAATCTCAGCAATACTAAGAAGGTGATGCTCGGGTTCAGGCCATCAGACGAACTGAGTGTCAGAGTTTTTATCGATGGTTGTCGAGCCAGAGTGATTAAGGTCGATAAGGAAGCAGATCTGGCTTTACTAGACATGTGCAGATCGAAGACCGTGAAGGCGCCGAAATTTGAGACCACGCCAGAGAAAGACGACAAACTGTTCCTGATAGCGCGACCGCACGGCGATAAGGTTGTGACGCATGGCAGTTTTTATGGCAACTACATGCTCGGCAATCAGGAATATTGGTCCGTGAAGATTGATAGCCGCGACGGGTTCTCGGGGAGCCCTGTTTATAACTCTAACGCAGAGGTGGTCGGCGTTTTCAGCGGTTATGATTGGTCGCAAAAGCTTGCACTAATTAGTCCCAGCATCAGAGCGCAGAAACTCCTTGAGGAGTATCACGCTAACCCGAAGCCATAGCACAGATGAAGTGCTCGCAATAGTGGCATGCGTGTCAGAAGTCTTTGGCCGCATGCCACTATTCGTTTTTGGGAGCGAGCTATTCAGTACCGTTCGCGGTAGCGGACGGCCTAGACTCAAGCAGCAGTAGGCAGCAACGTCGCCAGTGAATGAACAGACCGTTGTTGAGCTTGGGCCATCCGCTACCGCGAACGGTACTGAATAGCTTTGCTCCCGCTGCGTGAGCTCAGTAGACCCTTCGCTCCTGCACTTTTCCTTTGCTCGCGAGTGAGAATCGGGGCTCTTGAGGGCCGTCATCGGAGAGCATCCGAACAACATATTCACCAACTGTGGGACCGTGTTTGAATCCATGTCCTGAACCGCCACCGACGAGCCAGACATTCGACAGCTCCGGATGCGCATCGATTAAGAAATCGCCGTTCGAAGTGTTTTCATACTGACACACGCGACTTTCAAGCACTGGCGCATTGCTCATGGCCGGCAACCGTTTTCCTAGAGCACTTCGAACAGCCGCTACTCCTTGAGCAGATACGACGCGTTCGCCGGAATCTGGATCGAACTCCGCGCCGTGCGCATCGATCGCCAACTTGAAACCGCGGTTGTCAACGTTAGGAATTCCATATACGAGATCATTGAAGTCGATCCAGGCCGGAAGTACTCCTGCGTTGAATCGCTGGTCGCCAGGTGGCACACCGAAGAAGAACACTTCCTGGCGCGTGATGTAGAAAAGATCTCCCAATAAAGCAGGGAATAGTTTGGGTAACCATGGACCACAGGCAAAAATAAACTTTGCGGCGTGAATACTTTCACCGGAAGTTGTGGAGAGAGAATCGAGTCGCTTTGCTGACTGCGGCGATATCACAGCTTGTTGAACGTAAGTAACACCTTCCGCTTGAGCTGCGGTGCAAACGGCCTGGACAGCCTGGCGCGCCATGAGAACCCCGGCATCGGGTTCCAGTATTCCCCAATACAGCGAATCGAGTTCGAGTTGCGGATAACGATTGGAAAGGTCGTCGCGAGTCAATCGTTCGCAATTAGCGCCGACCTTTTGGAGTGTTGAAAGCGTGGCTTCGCAGTAGTGATCAGTTTCATTTGCCAGCCACAAGACTCCTGTTTGTCTGAACAGGTGTGTGATAGACGTTTGCTGGAAAAATTCGCGCCAGAGTTTTAGCGATCGTTGAGCCGAGCGCGTGTAGACCTCGTCTGGACCATAACCGAGTCTGATTATTCGAGATTCGCCGCCGGAGCTGGCGCGGCTGTTTGCCGGACCGTAAGCATCGATTAGAGCGACCTTCGCGCCTGCTCGTTGCAAAAGGTAAGCGGTCCAGCTGCCAAAGACACCAGCACCAACGATAGCGACATCGAACATGATGTTTAGGGGGAAAAGGGGAAGAGGGGAAGGGGGGTAAGCGGAAAGGGCAAAGTGAAAACTGCTTTGCTCTTCCCCCTTTCCCCTATTCCCCTTTTTCCCTTTTCGCCTTTACTTCGCCTTTACTTCGCCTCGGCCGCCTCAAGCAGCTTCGGAATCTCGATCTTCTTCATCTTCATCATTGCCTGGAAGACGCGACCTGCTTTCTCTTTGTCTGGATCTTGTACGAGCTGTATGAGAATTTTCGGCGTGACCTGCCACGACAGGCCATACTTGTCTTTCAGCCAGCCACACTGTGATTCGTCACCGCCATCGGCCGTCAGTTTTTCCCAATACCGGTCGACTTCTTCCTGGGTGTCGCAGTTGATGACCAACGAGATGGCCTCAGTGAACTTGAAATGCGGCCCTCCGTTGAGCGCCACGAATTCCTGTCCGGCTAATTGGAAGCTGGCCGTCATCACTGAGCCTGCTGCGCCTGGACCCACCTCGCCATAGCGAGCGATAGTTAGGATCTTCGAGTTGGGAAACAGAGATGTGTAAAAATTTGCGACCTCTTCCGCTTTATCATCGAACCAGAGCATTGGTGTGATCTTCTGTGCTGGCGCAGGTTCGGCGCTGTCATTCGTTTTCGGACTTGTGCTCACGCTTGCCATAAGCGAATATCTCCTTTGTTGATATGTAAAGCCTCACCGTAATAGTTGCTCTCGACTATTAGTCGAACGGGGGCTCAGAAAATCGACCGCTGCCTGGGAGAATTTTGGAAGATTTTAACTTAGAGCCAACGTCAGTACCACGCGCTACCGTGGTGTCGTACGTAAAGGCTCGTTCTTGTAGACCTTTCCACCTTTCATCACGAACACGACTCGTCGCACAGCTGTGATGTCCCTCAATGGATTGCCATCGATCGCGATGATGTCTGCCTGAAGACCTGGTGCGATTGAGCCAATCTCATTCGACATTCCCAGTGCTTCGGCAGCAAGCGAATTCGCAGACACCATCGCTCGCATTGGATCCATTCCAGCATCGCGCACTCTGTAGATGAACTCCTCAGCATTGCGACCATGTGAACCGGCAAGAGCGTCAGAGCCAAATACGATCTTCAGTCCGGGAAACTTCAAAGCACGCGTCGCAAAATCCTGAAGGATAGGAATGAGGTCTTTCACTATCGCGAGGGCTTCCGGCGGATATCCGGGCGTACCCGAAAACTTTTCCCAATTGTCGATATAGTTCTGCAGCACCAAGCCGGCCTGCGGATCGAGCCATATGCCCTTCTTCACCATCAGCGCAAGGTCATCATCCGACGTGAGTACTCCATGCTCTATCTCCGTGCACCCAGCGAGGATCGCTTCATGCACCGCATCTTTGTAAGCGTGAACCAACGCGCGTAAACCTTGCTTTCGCGCTTCGTCACAGGCCGCGTTTAGTTGCTCTTGTGACAAAGTCGGATCCGGCCGACGCACACTGTTGGCAGCGAAGATCTTAATGACGTCCGCTCCCGACTCCTTTTGCTTGCGAACGAAGGCGCGTATTTCATCAGGTGTGCCCGTCGCTTCGCCGCGACCGAAAAGCGGGTCAACGGCCGTGAGAATTCGTGGGCCACGCAAGGTGCCTTTAGCAATCGCATCACGCACAAGGAGGTCGGCTGGCGAACCCAAACTCTGCACGGTTGTGAATCCGGCCAACAAGGTAACCAGAGCATTGTCCTCTGATTCTTTGTTAATAAATGAATTAATCCCTGCCTGCCCAGCATTCTTGCCGTTGGCAAAACGCCAGGTGATGTGAACATGTGAATCGATCCAACCGGGAAGGACTGTGAAGTTGCTCAGATCGTAATCAACTGGTTTGGCTTTCGGATCAAGTCGAACAATTTTTGTTCCTTCCACAACGATGCGAGTGTTTCTGATCACCCCACCACGGCCGTCGAGCAACGTGCCGACTTGAATCACAGTGCGCTTTGGTTGGGCTTCGACAGTGGCTGTTAGCGTCAATATAAAGAACACCCAGCCAGTAGCTTTCCACAATTGCATACGGTTTTTTCCTCGCTTTAGAGATCATACAGAACGTCAGGTTTAGCTCAAGGTTGCTTCTTGACCCGACGTGCTAAATCATCAGGGCTCAACCTTCGCTAGAATAATTCAAGCTCCAACAAATGCAGTAAGGAAGGGCGGTTTACCCCCGCTCAAGACTACTTCCACTCAACGTTGGCGGTATTGAATCTTGAGCGGGGTTAAACCGCCCTTCCTTACTGCGATTATCCGAGTGTGATTTGTTTCAGCGAGAATTGAGTGCTGATGATTTTGGCCGTTGCGAGTGTCATTGAGCTTGAGTGATCGTGCGACTTCTTTTATTCTCCTCGCGTGCGTTTCGGACGCCGCCGGTCCGCGGAGAGGGCTAAGCCCACCGACCTACAATACATTTTGGCAAAGCGTACTCCTTCGCCTGTTGCTGCGGACCACAGGCTTCACCACCGTGATAAACGGAGAGGAGATCGCTTATGCCCACTCAACAACTTCCTTCTAATCCATCCGTCGAGAATCTGCGAAAGCAGGCAAAATCTCTGCGCCGGGCCGTTCTTGCAAACGATCCCGATGCCTTAGCACGCGTCCGCGCATTTCATCCGAAAGGAGAGGACCCTGCCAAAGGATTTCAACTTAGTCATGCGCAATTCGTTATTGCTCGCACTTACGGCTTCGCGAGTTGGTTGAAACTAAAACACTACGTGGAGGTGGTCGAAGGTCATACCTTCCTGCCGCCGCACCCAAAGTCGGTAATTGAAACGGAGTCACCTTCAGATCGATTCATTCGTCTGGCCTGTCTCGACTACCTCGCCGATCATGTCGAACGTCGGGAACAAGCGCGTGAAATGTTAGCGCAGAATCCTTCAATCGCTTTTGAAAACATCTTCACTGCGTCGACGGTCGGTGACGTCGAAGCAGTAACTCGAATGCTTGAACAGAAACCGGAGTTCGCCACAACTCGCGGTGGACCACACAACTGGGAGCCTCTGCTATATGCCACATACTCGCGTCTGAACAGCACGCAGCCGGAACATTCCACCTTGGAAGTCGCGCGCATTCTGCTCAAGCACGGCGCTGATCCGAATGCGGGGTTTCTCTGGGACGGTCAATATACTTTTACAGCTTTGACCGGCGTGTTCGGCGAAGGCGAGGCTGGACCAAAGCACCAACCCGAACACCAGTACTGCTATCAGCTCGCGCGTTTGTTGCTTGAAGCGGGCGCAGATCCCAACGACAGTCAAACTCTCTACAACCGGATGTTCACGGGCGGCACGCGACACCTGGAACTTCTATTCGAGTACGGTCTCGGAAAAGGCGGAGACGGGATTTGGTTCCAACGGTTAGGGGACAAACTGGGTACTCCGCAGGAAATGCTGCAACAACAAATGGGTTGGGCTGCGAAATACAATCAATTCGAGCGAATGAAGTTGCTGGTCGAACACGGCGTCGACGTGAATGCAGCGGATAGCAGATTACAGAAAACACCTTATGAGCTTGCTGTGCTTCATGGTAACAAAGACATTGCCGATTATCTTCTCCAACATGGCGCGGAAAGAACTTCACTGTCGGAGGTAGATGATTTCGCAACTGCTTGTTTGTCAGCTGATGAACCTCGTGCCCGGTTACGGTTGGATCAGAAACCTGATCTGATTAATGAACTAGGGTTGCGACGTGTAGAGTTGCTACAACTGGCAGCTGAGAGTGATAAGCGCGACGCGGTGCGTTTGATGGTGAAGTTGGGATTCAACCTTAATGAACGCAGTCGAACGACAGCTTTACACCACGCAGCAATGGGCGGGCATCTCGATATGGCGAAACTCCTAATAGAGCTCGGCGCGGATCCGTCTATTCGCGATACTGAATTCAATGCGAATCCAAGCGGTTGGGCAGAATACAGCGAGAAGACTGAAGTGGCGGAGTATTTGAGGTCGGTTGAGGGGTCCATTCTGCGTTAGCTGAGGAGACACCACCCGCTTCAGCGGCGTGGAGTCTTCTTGACTCTTCACCTAATCCCAACCAATCCCTGCACCGATTGAATCAACTTCTCCGAGTCGAAGCCAACGCCGTCTTTGAAAACGATCTCG
>DATJKB010000521.1:0-7353 GCA_035491875.1 Pyrinomonadaceae bacterium
ACCTGTCGCCGCTCTTGCCGGTCTCGACTCAAATGCTAACCAAAGCGGCGACAGGTCGCCGCACTCCAAAGCGGTTGCGTTAGGTGCAACGCAATTCGAGCAGCGAAACTTCCGGTGGGCAACCGTATCTAATTGGCAGGATCACAGTTCCCAAACCCCTGGTGACATAAATCTGTGTGTTTCCCTGGCGACCGAGCCCTTTTAAAAGTCGGCGACGTGGCCTGCCCGATGCGCCTCGCTCTGAACGCAAAGCGACCTGGCCTCCATGCGTGTGACCGCTGAGCACCAAATCCACACCTGCTCGGGCGGCCCGGCGCAAAACAATCGGGTTGTGCGCGAGTAGCAACTTCATTTCGTCTTGCCGCGCGCCCGCCATTGCCAGCGAAATATCTTCCAGTCCCACCATGGTGTCGTCGACACCGGCCAACCAGAAAGAGGCGCCTTTATGTTCGAAGTGCATCCCCTGGTTGACTAGTACGGTTATGCCTTCTGATCTAAAAAGATCTGTAATCAGCTTTGCGTCGGTCCAGTGGTCGTGATTCCCAAGCACCGCGTACACACCGTGACGTGCTCGCAGTTTGCCTAACATCTCGGCACACGCCGGTGCATAGTGGCGTTCCTTCGAGATGTAATCGCCGGTTAGTGCAATCAGATCCGGCTTCAGGCGATTTGCTGTGTCGACTGCGCGCTCGATCTGTTCCTTGCTTGAGAACGGGCCGTGATGAACGTCGGAAAGTTGGACAATGCGAAAACCATCAAACTTCTTAGGCAATCTACCCAAGTAGATAGGCTGGTGTTCGATTGTGAGCATGTAAGGCTCGGTGAGAGCGGCGCGAGCGGCGTGGGTAAGATTCAGTGCTAAGGAGCGCAAAGGGGTCGCTGGGCGGTTCGCACTGCCATAGGGCGCCACACGACCGCGCTGATTCCATCTGATTGGGGCTGCCATCCGTCTTTTTCGCGTTTTTGAGCGCTTGCCTGCCGGGGAAGCGCTCTCAAGGTGGGCGGAATTATAGAGACCGCGTTCAGACCATGCAACCAGCGTAAGCAAAAAACAACATGAATGGGGATTTATTGTGGAGATAACGGTCTAAATTTGCTGTGAACGAAGGAGGCAAAGATGCGCACTAGCAAAGACCAGCACACGGTGGGAACGCCGGTACGACCGCGTGGCCAGCAGACCGGGTTTGCCGGGCAGAACGATCAAAACAGGCAGGAAAAGGACGAGACGCCTGCCGTCCGCGGAAGGCGAAGCGCCAACAAGATGTTCGCAGACGCTTCATCTCAACATGTGGGCTCTGACTCAACAAAACCGAGCACAAACTCGCCTTCTGTTCCAGCAATGAACGTAAAGGCAAAAGGCGCTTCAGGTGGAGAGACTCAATTCAAGAAGCGGCTCGCGCGGAAACGAGCAAAAGATTCAGCCGCAGATCTTCGCAGATAAGACAGATCGGAATGATTTCTCAATTTCTGATTTGTGTGTATCTGTGAAATCTGCGGCCGTGTTTGAGTGTCCCGCCTTCAGTTCACCGCAGGCTTTGCTGGTTTGCTAAACGCGGTGTCAGGAATGTCCACGTCAAACTTTAGCTCTTTAACTAGGACTACAACATCACCGTTTGCAATGTTGCTGGATACAGACTTGAATGGAACCATCACGCCATCCACGTTGCGATAGTCGCTGAACATCTCGCTTGTCGGAATGTCGACGCCAGTCGTGTCACTGTGAATGCGCTCTCCCGTTTCAAAAGGAGAAACGTTTTTACTGAAATGTAATCGGTAACAGGCGTGCCTTTTTCGTTTCGCTTTTCGACAACGTAAGCCTCTTCCTCGCCGACCTTGGCAATCCGTTTCACAGTAATCGCCGAGTAGTTCTTTTTCCAATCCAGTACATCGTAAAAGTCGGCCCCGACTTTGATGTCCTCCAAGCGTTTGCCGGAGTAAATTTCTTCAGGTCCGAAGGTCATCATCTCGCCGCCCGCATTGCCGTCAAAGTAGCTCACGACAGCTCCGATCTTTTTGTCGAGCGCCGTGATCGTCATTTCACTTGCTACCTGGTTAGGAGCCTTGGCCTTCATTACACCGTAGCCCGTAAGACCCTGGCTTTCCATGTCGATCTCAATCCTTGAAACTGACGATTTATGCTTGCGGAGATTGGCCTCTCCACCATAGGCCTCGATCATCTTTGCGATTAGGTCATCGGCCGAGATCAGTTTGTTATTTCCTTCTGTTTTCACGCGGCGAAGCGTGAACCGGCCCTCCGGTTGGTTGAGAACGATTGCCGACACTTCGCTTTTTTCATCACGTTTGACTTCAATCCAATACGCTTCGGGCAATCCAGGACTGCGCAGTTTGTCCTTCTCACTTTCGACAAGCGCGTAGGGTGGTTGACCAGGCACAACGAGCGAAACCTTTCCTTCACGCTCCGCAATTTCGATTACGTTGTTCGACGATTCGCTCTGGTATGACCCGATCACCTGTTTCAGAAGACCAGTGTCTGTCGTAGTCGAAGCGGCTGCGGCGGCAGCAGGGACAACTTTGCGCACCACGACGTCTCCCTGCGGCTGTTCGAGAAACATCTCGGTTTCCGACTCTTTGTCTTTAACTGGACGGAACGTGACAAAGAAACCGGCAGGCGCGGGATCTCCAAGTTTGTAACGCCGACCGCCAAGACTCTCGAGCGGATAAGGTGGTTGGCCCGGAACGCTCAACACGAGTTTTCCGTCCTTCAAGGCGACGTCGAAATTCACATTGGCCTCTGCCAGGTTATAGGTGCCGACCTCCGCCTTTAGATCATTTGCGTGGCTGGCAACGGTTTCTGTTGGCTTTTGTTCTGGCTTTTGTTCCTTCTTGGGTTCACCAACCAGGTTTTTCCAAACGGTGTTCATGGCGAATGCGCCAAGCGGTGAGCCGGTAACATTCGTCAGCAAAACAAATCCCAACTTTTGATCCGGCATCAGCGCGACTTGCGAGTTGAAGCCATCGATGTTGCCTCCGTGCTCGACTACCTTATGCCCATTCCAGTCTCGCAGAAACCAACCGAGTCCATAACTCACACTGCCGGCAATGTTCATCTGCTTCGAAATCGTTTCGTTAAAGCCTTTTTCCGAAACGAGTCGCTTGCCGTCGATAGTTCCTCCACCAAGCATGAAGCGAAGCCACTGGGCCATATCGCGCGCGCTGGAATTGATGGCGCCTGCGGGAGCTGCCGCGGGAATCTCTCTTTGCGGTAATTGCCGCGTTACCTTTGTGGAGGTGTTGTAATCGTAACCAAGCGAATAGTCGCGCGTTTTTTGCATCGCGGCGGCAGTCGTGTTGCTCTCTTTCATGCCCAGCGGTTTGAAAATCTTCGTTTCCATCACTCGGTCCCACGTTGAGTGTTGTGCTTTCGCTACGACTTCACCGGCAGCTGCGTACATCACATTTTGATATTGGAACTTCTCACCGAGTTTGTTCGTCGGTTTCGCACGGCCGGCGACTTTGATCAGCTCTTCGCGATTCAGCTTATTCGTGACCATTGCGAGGTCTGTACGATTTAACCCGGAGCGATGCGAAAGCAGATCGCGAAGAGTGATTTTCGCTGCCGCTTCCGGGTCTCGCAGTGTGAAATACGGCAGGAATTTTTTCGGAGAATCCTCTAACGAGAGCAGTCCTTCATCAGCACTCATCACCGCAGCCATCGCGGTAAACGCTTTCGAAGCGGAACCGATCGCGAACAGCGTCTCTGGAGTTACCGGAAGTTTTTTATCGATGTCCTTTAGCCCGAGTCCTTTTATGTAGATGACCCGGTCGTCTTTAACGATGACTAAGGAAAGACCGGGTATCCCTAGTTCCTTTCGGCGCGCGTCGATTGCCGTTTCGACTGCGGCAAGTGCCTCCGTATAGTTCTGAGTTGACGCCGCTGCGGCAGTCGCCTGTGTTTTAGCAGCCTGCTGAGCTGCTACCTGGGGCACAAGCGGTGCTGCAATAAGTAGAAGCGCCAGGAAAATCGCCGAAAAGAAACGCGGAAACTCCTTCAACTTAATCATCGTGTTACTCCAAGGTTGGTAGAAATTTTGTGTATCAAAAGGACGGCTTTGCACAATTCCTTACGCTAATACGGTGATTTCGTGGGAAAGGTTTTGAGCATGCTTTAGCGTAAACGGAAGAATATCCGCCGATTACGCAGATGAAGTATTGGCGATTGCCGATTTTTGATTGCCGATTGCTTTTTCCACTCCTTCAATCGGCAATCGGCAATCGCCAATCGGCAATGTTTCTAATCTGCGTAATCTGTGGATACTCTTGTTTTGGCTACCACCAAACTCAACCCCATAATGAAATAGAAGACGGTGACGACTTCTGAATCGCCCCAGTTGTAATGAACAATTCCACTGATAAAGAATCCTGCCAATCCGCCCAACGCGCCAAGACCTAAACCCCGTGCGATCCAGTGCTCGTCGGCGACCTGCGCACGTGCAAGTTTCCAGAGCATACGCGCATACAGCCCAAGCAGGATCATCCAAACAATCAGCGCTGGAACACCACGCTCAACCGCAATCTGAAGCAGGTTCGAATGCATGTGACCAATTGGCAAACGTCCGTTGTCAAACAGTCCCCACTCGCGCCAATGGCCTTTGATGGAATCGATCCCGACGCCTACCAGTAGATGGCGCGGCTTACTCACCAGCAGATCAAAACCTTCGCGCCAAACTGTTTCACGCCAACTCGTTGATTGGTCGCGACGATCAAAGAAGCCGATGCTTCTCTTCTGCTGCAAAACGAAGACGCCGGCGAGCACCAGTGGGATTGCAAACACACCTGCGGCGATCAGCGTGCGGCGCGACACTGAAAGACCGAGCAACAACGCAGCCGAGATGGCAAAAGCAATCCACGAGGCTCGCGTAACGGTTAGACCAAGACTGAGAAGCATCAACACGAGTGAAAGCAGAAGAAAGATTCCCGTAATGCTTCGCTTTGTTGGAAGAGCAAGAAACAAGCCCATTGTTAGTGAGGCGATTAGTTGAAGCAACTCGGCGTAAGTAACCCAGTGCCCAAAAAATCCTGTTGCTCGCCAATCGCGTCCACGAGTCCACGCGTTGATACCCAATTGCTGCAGAGCGTCGCTGCCGGACAGCAAGTGTCCGCGTGGAACTTCGAGTGATGGCGTCCATTCAACGCGATAAATCTTCACAATTGACATAGGTGCGTTCGCTGCGGCGAGAGCTGATGCGAGTTCGTCTGGATTGTTGACGCGCTGCCCGTCGACCTCCCAGATAGTGTCGCCGTCGATTATTGGTGTTGGCTGCTTAACAGTGCGCGTGTGAAAAACAGCTTGCGTTAGCACACTGTCAGACCTGACGCCGTAAACCTTGACACCTTTGCCCATCGCAAGTTGGCCCAGGGTGAAGAGCGTTGTGACCAGGCACGAAGCGATCAATGTGAAAGCAAGTAGCCGAACGATTCGCAATGATCTGACGTTCTGCGAAATGAGATACACGACAATAAACAGACTTGCCGCTCGCATTTTTCCCAGCGACATCGTCGGGTTGTAGGAGAACACTCCCGAAATGCCACTCAAGATGAAAAAACCCAGCAGCGCGTAATCGATTGGGCTGCGATGAAGGCGAGGCCGAGGATAGAACGCAAAGCGGCTCACCCAGAGCGTCGTGCCGAGAAGCCAGGCAGCCTGTGTAGCGGCAATCGACACCGGGGCGAAGGCCGCGATTAGAAAAAGGCAGCCGAGAAGTCCGCGCTCAAGCAATTGACCAATTCGAGGTTTGTCCTCGTTCACTTCGGTGGAATATGCCATCGAAAGATGTCAGATCAGACCCCGAAAAGTGGTCTGACTCCGTCAGGAGTCGAATGTTTATAGCATTAGGACTCGACAAATCCCGCGCAGTTAAGAGGAGCGGAAGTTCGTTGCTTGACAGCCGCCAACGATCTTTCCGCTCCTCTTAACTGCGTCGGTCGCTTGAGACATCTCGGACTATAAACATGGCACTCCTGGCGGAGTGTCTTTCAGAGCCATTTCAGTCGGTAAGACTTTCTCACGAACACGCGCAACTATTAGAATGCTCGCGCTCTACTATATTCCACATTTCAGGAAAAACGATGCGAAGATTCGTCAAGGAGCAGCCGCAGATTCGCGCAGATAAACGCAGATCTGAACAGAACTATCAAAAAGAAGACGCTTGGTTGCCCTCGCTATATGAATCTCTGATCTGTGTTTATCTGCGTCAATCTGCTTCTAGATGTCTTTCGGTGTTCGTCCTGCTACTCGTAGCCTCCCACGCCTTGGCCCAGTCAAACGCCGTCTACACAGAAAGAGTCAATGCCATTCTTAACGACCCGCAAACAAAAGCCGCACTTGCCTACATCGATCAGAACCACGACGGCATTCTCAAAGAATGGATAGCTATCACTGAGATTAACGCGCCTTCAAAACAGGAACAGGAGCGGGCGAAGTACATCGAAGGACTCCTCAGAAAATACAAACTGCAAAGCATTCGTTACGACTCAGCCGGCAATCTGATCGCGCTTCGAAAGGGAACAGGCGGCGGGCCAACCGTGGTTATCGATTCGCACATGGACACGGTGTTTCAACCTGGGTTGAAGATAAAAGCGACGGTGCGTGACGGCCGTGTCTATGCGCCAGGCATCGGCGACGACACGCGAAACATTGAAGCGATGCTGGCCAGCATTCGCGCGCTCGACGCCGCAAAGATCAAAACCAGGGGCGACATAATCTTTCTGTTTACCACTGACGAAGAAGCAGGAATGTCAGGCGCTGAGTTCTTCACGAAGGAGAACAAAGGCAAAGTCAATTACTACATCGCGCTCGACGGTGGTTATGAAGGTTTCACTTATGCCGGCATCGGAATCAACTGGTACCGCCATCACTTCATCGGTCCCGGTGGCCACACCAGATCGCGAACGCCACCATATTCCGCGACGCTGCCCCTTGCTCGCGCAATCGAACGAATCTACGAATTGAAAGTGCCAACTAATCCATCGTCAAACCTGAATATCGGAATGCTGGGTGGCTCTGAAGTGGTCAATGCGAAAGCGTCTGATGCATGGTTCACCGTGGATCTTCGTTCGACGAGCAACGACATCATCGCGGATCTTGAAGCGAAGATCGCAACGATATTGGAGGAAGAAGCAAAGCGCGCAGGCTTGACGTTGAGGACCGATATCATTTCGAAGTCGCCGGCAGCTGTTTTGCCCGGCAATCGGGAATCAGAGCTGGTGAAGATTTCAGAAGCGGTTCATCGTGCGCTCGGTTTCGATCCGCCGATCACTAACGCCGGTTCAAACAATGCGAGCGCCGCTTTGTTGGAGGGGATATCGGCAATCTCGACGGGCGCGGGACCATGC
>DATJKB010000522.1:0-4993 GCA_035491875.1 Pyrinomonadaceae bacterium
ACCTCACTTGATGCGGCCAAAATAGGTGATAAGGACAAGATTGAAGGCTTCCAGCGTCTCAATCGCTTTGTCCAAATGGTTGAGACGCGACTAGCGCCACAAGTGGATTTTGAGAGTTTGATTGAACATGAGGGGCGGATCTCGCCTTCGCTGGATGGTCGCTCAGTGTTTGATGACAAGAGAAAACGAGTTCAGAAAGCGCATGCCGGCCAGAGATCCCTCTTCTGATCCCACTCAAACTGAGCCGAAGAGGTGTGAAATCTCCTACAGTTAAATCTCAGCGTCGCTGTCTCCGCGTCTCCGCGTCTCCCGTCCCTCCTCAAACTACGTTTTATTATGTTTCTATTGCCTGTTTGCCTTTTGCCTCCGGTTTCCATTACGCTTCTTTCATCCTTCCCCCAGCAATTAGTCCCGACACGAAGACCCGAAGAATGCCTTGCTGCACTCTCGGAAATTACTGTGAAGGAGATTCTGTATGAATACTGAACTTAAGAGAAGCCGGGCATTTTTTCTGACTTCTGCAGCTGCACTAATCCTCGCCATAAGCGCCTCTGGATTCGCACAAACCTCTACCATGCAGACGGCCAGAGATCGGTATCCCAATCTGCAGGCTGTGCCGAATGGCTCAAAACTTAAATTCAAAGGCGTGGTCGTTGGCCGCGATGCCGATACTTTCACGATAAGGGATCGAAATCGTACCGATTACCAGGTCCTAATAACTGACAGCACAAGTATCAAGACGTACGGCGGTTTCTTGCGCGGTGGCAAAAAGTATCCGGTCACTGACATCCTGCGTGGACTTATCGTAGAAGTCGAAGGACGAGGCGACGTTCAGGGACAACTCGTCGCCGACAAAATCAGATTTAGAGAATCAGACATGCGAGCCGCGACGACTACCGACGTGCGAGTCGGTCCTGTCGAAGCGGAACAACAGCGCATCTCAGGGCAAATGGATGAGCTGTACGCCATCGCAGCCGAGGCACGCACTGAAGTGAAAGCTGTGAACGAGCGAGTCTCGTCTCTCGACGACTACGACGTACAGGAGACCGTTGCTGTAACCTTCAGAGTGAACAGCGCGGTGTTATCGCCGGACGCGAAGCAACAACTTGACGGTCTCGCTCAGAAAGCGCTGGCAGCCAAGGGCTACATGATCGAAGTATCGGGCCACACTGACTCAACCGGTAGCGACACAAAGAACTTCAGACTGAGTCGCGAACGCGCCGACGCAGTTGTTCAGTATCTCGCCGTCGCGCACAAGATTCCGCTAAGACGTTTCATTACACCGATGGGTTACGGAAAGACAGAATCTGTCGCTGAGAACTCTACCGCATCGGGACGGGCGCAGAACCGGCGTGTGGAAGCCAAGCTCATCCTCAATCGTGGTCTCAACCGCGCCCCGGCTCCGTCAACCCGGCCGTAAAGAGACAAATACTCAACGAAAACCTGGTGGCATCATTCGACTTTGTGAAGAGTCGAATGATGCCATTATTTCTTGATGGCGCCCTAACCTCAGTCAACCTCATCAAAATGGTGGACAGCAGACCCGGTTTGTATTAATACTTTCAATCGCCGCCATGAAATCCAAGGCCAGCAGCTACACTCCAGAAAGTTGGCGCGCTGACGACGTCAACGTGCTGGCAGATGATTGGCTGCCTCATTGTGTGACTACAGGGCCTACTGCGCGAGAGCAGAGTCGACTGTTCGACCTTCTCGGACGAATCAACTACAAAATCCTCAGCGGCAATCAAGTGTATGTTCAATGTGGTGGGATTGTTTACAAAACCATCTATGGTGGTTACTGGCGCAGCGTGTTCACGGGAATCGAGCATTACCTGCTGCACTGCGTACAGGTTCAAACACCGTTATGGCTCAAGGACGAGCCAGACGATGATTTTGTAGATCTTCCTATTACCTACTCGAATGGTGGATGGATCGCTAATGGAAACTCTCTCTCGTTTATCCTCGAACGCGAATAATTAGATCATTCCCGCGCAAGTTTTCCGAACTCAATCGTTCTAGCCAACAACTGCACTCTCCTGTTGCTCTCTCTTCTCTTCGTCTCAAATTGAACTGGGAAGAATCCTTGGCCGGCAAACGTCCAAGCAAATGGAGAATGTTTATGAGCACTCGAGACGTTGGTGAGCTCTTCAATGTTCGCTCACACAATCCATCTTTTTTCGCGGTCCAGCAAACTGTCGCTTCTCCCCGGCAGTTGCTCGATTTTTGTATTCCGGTAAACCTTCACTTCCCTCCTCCAGAGATGCTGACTCTGGTGCACGAGAAGCTGTCTGAGATCCTGAGGTACTATCCCGATTATGCGGCGGTCCATCAACGTCATCTGGAAGAGATCACCGGCTTACCCGCCGAAACCATCGTACCGTGCAACGGATCGACTGAGATCATTACCAGGCTTTGCCAGATAGCGAAGACGCCGATTGTTACTTCGGTGCCAACCTTCAGTCGGTGGACGGATCTCCCGGAAGAGTTAGAAGCACCGCTTCACTTCATTCAGCGACGTCGTGACAAACAATTCCGCCTCGAGGTTCAGGAGATCGTTGAGGTTGTCCGACGAGTGAATGCAGCTACGTTGGTTCTCTCCAATCCAAACAATCCAACGGGCGCGTGGCTGACGCACATTGAAATCAGAAGGCTCGTTGAGTCGCTCGCGGACCTCAACGCAGTGATCATCGATGAGTCGTTCATCGATTTTTCCAATCTGCGAAGCATTGCGAGCTACGTCTGTAACTATCCAAATCTGATCGTCGTTAAGAGCTTGGGAAAATCATTAGGTTGGCACGGAGTGCGGCTTGGATACGCTGCGACGGAACCAGGCCGTGCACGGACATTGCGCGAGAGTCTTCCATTCTGGAACATCAATGGTCTTGCCGCATACGTGCTGAAGATGGTAACGGAATTTCGACAACTGTATCGAGCGAGCTTTTCGCAGGTGGCGAAAGATCGTGACTACATGACTGAAAAACTATCAAGCATTCCAGGGCTGACAATCTTTCCTTCGAAAGCGAACTTTCTCTTCGTCGAACTACCAGCGTCAGTTTCAGGCAAACAGCTCCGTGATCGACTGCTGGTCCAACACGGCATCCTGGTTCGCGAGTGCAGCAACAAGATCGGCTCCTCCGAGCAGTATCTGCGACTGGCAGTACAGACAAATGAGGCAGTTAACGTTCTGGACGCGGCATTACGCGTGGAACTTCACTAACCACTGAACCCTCTGAGAAGAACAGACGCGGAGACGGGGAGACACGGGGACACGGTGACGCCAAGAGAAACTCCGCGTCCCCCCGTCTGCGCGTCTCCCCCTCTCCGCCGTCTCTCCTCAGAGAGTTGAGCCCAGCGACCTCACATCTCTTGCAACAAGTGTCGGTACTGTGATTCGATGCTCCGCAATCCGGTTAGATCGTCAACTTCAGGAGAACAAAACCAATGCCTACCTCTCTCAAACGGAAACCCGTTCGTTCGTGGATCTTTGCCTGGTTGGGTCTGGCGGCGCTAGCGATTCTTTCCTTGCTCGTGATTTCGTCAGTTGAAGCCGCAAAGAGTGGCACGCCACAAGCCGCTGCATTCACTTTGGAGCAGATCAAAAGTTACCCGTTTCCAAGTGAGCTGACGGCGTCTGCCACCGGCTCGCGTATCGCGTGGGCTTTTAATGAACGCGGTGCGCGCAACGTTTGGGTCGCGGAAGGTCCGGATTTTCGCGCACGGAAACTGACTAGTTACGACACCGACGATGGTCAGGAGCTTACGAGCCTTTCGATATCAGAAGACGGTAAGTATGTCGTCTATGTTCGCGGCGGAGATCACGGTTCAAACTTCGACAGCGCCGTCGGTGTTAATCCGGCGCTCACCCCGGTACAAATGCGCGTACAGATCTGGACCGTACCTTTCGCTGGAGGTACTCCGAAGCTTCTTAGTGAAGGTGACGAACCTGTTCTCTCACCGAAGAGCGATCGAGTGGTGTTCTCGCGAGAACGCGGATTGTGGTGGGCGCCGGTTGATGGTTCTGCTCCGGCAAAACGCCTTTTCTTCGCACGTGGCGAACCCGGTTCACCCGAATGGTCACCTGATGGTTCGCAATTGGCGTTTGTTTCGAACCGTGGCGATCACTCTTTCATCGGTATCTATACGAACGATTCAACGCCAATCGTATATCTGACACCGTCGAGTTCGCGCGACTCCACTCCGCGGTGGTCACCGGACGGAAAACGCATCGTGTTTGTTCGTCGGCCTGGTTCCGGCGGGGCCCCCGAACCAATCCTCGAACAAAGGCCACAGGCATGGGCGCTTTGGACCGCGGACGCGACAAGTGGTGAAGGCCGTCAATTGTGGAAGAGCCCGTTCACGCTGCCTGGATCACCTCCGTCAACTCATGGCGGTGTAAATCTTCACTGGGCCGCCGCTGGTCGAATCGTTTTTCTCTCCTACGTCGATAGCTGGCCGCATCTCTATTCGATTAGTGAAACCGGCGGCGAGCCGATGCTATTGACGCCGGGTAAATACATGGCCGAATACATCTCGATCACTCCCGATCGAAAGTACATGCTATTCGCCGGAAATGCTGGGAGTGATGTCGACGACATCGATCGTCGACATATCGTGAAGGTACCGGTAGACAAAGCTGAACCAACGGTGGTGACACCCGGCAAGGGACTCGAGTGGACTCCATTCATGACTGGTGATGGCCAACACATCGCATTCATCAGTGCGACTTCTCAACGACCACCATTGCCCGCAGTTGTATCGACAAACGGAGGAGCCGCGAAATTGGTGGCAGAGGATCGTCTTCCCTCCGATTATCCCAGTTCACAGCTCGTCACTCCCACTAAAGTTGTTTACAAAGCACCAGACGGCGTTGTCGTTCATGGACAGTTGTTTGAAAACAAAGGTGGACCAGCGAAGAAGCCGGCGATCATTTACGTCCATGGTGGTCCGCCCCGTCAGATGCTTCTCGGATGGCACTATTCCGACTACTACACTA
>DATJKB010000523.1:0-3584 GCA_035491875.1 Pyrinomonadaceae bacterium
ATGTGTGCAACGTCGAGAGGTCGTCCTTCATGGAGCGCATAACGCGACCAAAACGGGGAAATAACCGGAGCATTGATAATGCGATAAACGTAGGTTTTCGCGAGCGCGGAGTAACGCGCATGAAAGTCATCACCAACAGAATCGACCTCCAGCACTCGCACGTCTTTCCCGATGTTCGCATTTACCGCCGCACGAAGCTTCGCTGCAGAAATGTCTCGCACCATGACCACACTCGCCACCTGGCCTTCAGCATGAACGCCGGCATCAGTTCTACCGGAACCGTGGACAATCACCTCGCGGTTGTCGATTAGCGACAGTGCGGAA
Source organism: Pyrinomonadaceae bacterium (assembly GCA_035491875.1). Taxonomy (GTDB): domain Bacteria; phylum Acidobacteriota; class Blastocatellia; order Pyrinomonadales; family Pyrinomonadaceae; genus PSRF01. The sequence continues at coordinate 325 of DATJKB010000523.1, forward strand.
GTCAGTTCGCCCTGAACGGATCGTTGACCGTTCTGGATCTGCCAGCCATGAAAATCGGTACCGTCGTATTGAATGGTCAGTTTGAAATTCATCTGGGAATGGTTCTTGGTCTTTGGTCTTTGGTCTTTGGTCTTTGGTCTTTGGTCTTTCGACGTCTGGTCTTTGGTTTCTCCACCTCGTTAGAGGTGGAATGTTTCACTCCTCCGGAGTGACCAAGATCTAATTCGGTTCCTGCGCTAGAAATATTCCACTCGTCCGAAGTGAAGACGTTGGATTCTACGAAAGCGCTTCGACGTCACTTAGACGCGCGGCTGCCTGGCTTCACAACTTCTACGCCAGCTCTACACAATTCACACTCATGGGGCTGCAGGGATCGAACGTCTAGAGTCGCTAACGCTGTTCTCTCCACTCCTACATCCGCCTCTCCGGAAGACCTATCAATAATCGAAGCTGCACCAATAACATTTGTCCCAGCCTTCTTCAGAGCAACAATAGTTTCCCGCGTTGAGCCTCCGGTTGTAACCACGTCTTCTACAACCAAAGCCCGTTCACCGGCGCGCACCGTGAACCCGCGACGCAAAATCATCTCGCCGTCTTGTCGTTCAGTCCAAATGAATCTTGCACCGAGAGCTCGTGCCACTTCGTGCCCGATTATCAAGCCGCCAATCGCAGGCGAGGCTACAAGTTCGATTTGTTGACCTGCGTAACGCTCGGCGATCGCGCGCCCGAACGCCTCGGCCTTTGCAGGAAACTGAAGCACCAACGCGCATTGCAAATACACCGAGCTATGCAACCCGCTACTTAGTTTGAAATGACCCTCAAGCAGCGCTCCGCTCTCTTTGAATTCATCGATGACTTCATCAGTTGTCAATTCTTCACCTCAATTTCACACACGTGCTACAATCCAACCCGGAATGCCGCCTTATTCGAATTTAGTTTCTGATTCAACTCTCGTTCAAGACACAATCGATCTCCTCGTAGACTTTGGTGGGCGGGCTCCTGCATCAACCATCGTCGACGCTGTCTTCAAACTTTCTCATATTGACGACGATCTAGCTGGTTTGCTGGTGGCCGATCTTGTCAAGAACGATCGCCGTTTCAAATTTCTTGAGAACAACACCATCGAGCTACAGGAAGACGGCTGGCAATCGCGTCTATTGAGTGAACTCGATTTTGTTGTTGTTGACGTCGAGGCCACGGGCGCGAAAACCCCACCGAACCGTTTGATCGAACTGGGCGCGTACCGCATTCGTGGCGGGCGCATCGTGGATAAGTTCCTGTCGCTGGTAAATCCGGAGATTCCGATTCCAAGATTTGTTATGGCTTTGACGGGCATCTCAAACGAGATGGTCAAGTCGGCGCCAGTCTTTGCTGAAGTTGCGCCGCGCTGGCTCGACTTCGTGAGCGATTCAGTTCTGATCGCTCATAACGCCGCATTCGACACGAGCTTCTTGAACCACGAAATCTCCCGCGTCTATCCCGGCCACAGAATGTTTAATCCTCATTTGTGTACCGTCCGATTGTCGCGGCGAGTATTGCCCGATCTGAACAATCACAGGCTTGACACTATTGCCAATCACTTCTCGATTCCGATCATCAGTCGACATCGCGCGGGTAGCGACGCACTCGCAACCGCTGAAATCTTTCTCCTGCTCCTGTCGAGGCTTGAAGAAGTACACGGCGTCAAAGATCTTGCGACAGCGCGCAACTTCCAGTTCAGTGATTTGAAGCCGGTAGTCGAACAAGAACCCGCGCTCAGTGCGCCGTTAATTCCCCGCTTTTAAGCCAGTCTCAGAAACGCTCTCGAGTTCTTCCACTACTTCAATAACTTCACGTTTCCAAAAACGACGCGCCAGGACGAATAACAGAATTCCTACCGCTAGCCCGAGACCAATCCACGGGTAGTAACGGGCAAGGATCATCTTTGCGTCCTGGCCATAACGAACAGCAAAGAAGCCTTCCAGCAAGAAGCGGAATGCTCGCCCGGCGATAATCGCAATCATGAATCGCGTAATGCTGAAACGAAAAACTCCCGCCGAGACAACGAACAGCTTGAAAGGAAACGGCGGCGGCAAAAGAGTCGCGACAAGCACCGCGAACATGTCGTAGCGGTCGATCAACTCTTTGACCCTCTTTTGTTTTTTTTCAGAAAACTTTCGTAATGCTCTCGCGCCCGCCCGGCGCGAGATGTGATAGAGAATGAAGCAGCCAAGCGCTGATCCGGCAGTTGCCATCAGCGCGTACAGAGGCATCCAACGCGGGTGCGTAGTCGATAAGACAAGCATCAGCGCATCAGCACTGCTTGGCAAAGGGACAAATGTTGAATCGAGTAGCGCGACTGCGAACAGGCCGAAGGCGCCGAACGTAATCAGATATTCAGAGACTCTTGTCAGAAATTTCGTAAATTGGTTTAGTAGCAGTAGTTTCAATTAAAGCGTTCCTTCTTCGTCCATGAACCCGTCAGCGTCAGTACCTTCTTCCTCGGGTTTTTCCGGGACTCTTTTTCGATTGATGAATATGTAAATGATTAAGCCGATAAGGACCAGTGCAGCAGCAACACTGGCGATGACTAATCCGTTGTCTCGGGCGAATGTCAGCACTCGCCTCCCATAAAACACTGCAAGAATACCTTCAACATAGTAGCGAAACGAGCGCGCAAGCATCACTGTCAACAAGAACTTCCAGCGCGGATACTCGAGCGTGCCGGCCGTTGCCACGAAGATCTTGAATGGCAGAGGCGGTGGCAGGATCGCGGGGATGGCGATCGCCAGAAAACCAAAACGCGCGTAGGCCTTTTCGACTTTACGAATGCTGTTCAGACTGAATCGCTTCCGCAGCACTGTTTGCCCGCCGCGACGCATGATGCTGTAAAGCAGCAAACAACCGAGAACTGAGCCCGCTGCTGCAAACAAAGGAAAATAGATGACAGCGCTCGGATTCTTGATGCAGCGGCCCACAACCAGGTAATCGTTGATTTCAGGAAGCGAAAGTAAAGACGAGTCGAGAGCGCCAATGAGAATCATTGCCGGTGCCGCGAAATAAAGCGGCATTCCGATCACATAAACCTCAAGCCAGCGCGCGAAGGCTCGCAACCAATCAAACATAGAAGCCTAATGTACGATGGTTGACGCTCAGATACGAAGTCCTCGATGGCCAAGCGAAAAAGATTAGCCGCAGATTCTCGCAGATTCACTCAGATTAATTCACTCTTGATAAGAGCGAGGCTACTCTACTGCTCCGATCTGTTTTTATCTGTGGAA
>DATJKB010000524.1:0-6597 GCA_035491875.1 Pyrinomonadaceae bacterium
CCGGCGATGCTGGGATGGGAACGTGCCGACAATCTGACGGAAGCAATCGCGATGGCTCGCAGTTACATGGGTAATTCAGCAGAGATCACGATGTTGCATCAACCGATGATTGGCATTGCCGACATGGAGTAAGCACTCATGAAGTTGTCACCAACTGAGATATATCGAGACCGGAAGATTTTTCTGATTGGTAGCACTGGGTTCCTCGGCAAAGTAACCCTGAGCATGCTGCTTCATCGTTTTCCGAACATTGGCAAGGTCTACATCACTGTTCGTGCGCGTTCGCAGGAAGAATCAGAGGCGCGCTTCTGGAACAACATCATCACTGCTCCGCCGTTCGATCCTCTGCGCGAGCGGTACGGCTCCGCACTCGAAGGATTCATTGGCGACAAAGTCGTGGTCAAAGGTGGCGATATCGCTGAAACGAACTTTGGCTACAGCGAAGAAGAAGCGCAGGCGATCGCTGACGATATCGATATTATTCTCAACTCGGCAGGTAACGTTACTTTCAATCCGACACTGGAAAGTGCGCTTCGAACCAACGTAGTCGGAACGCAAAACGTGATCGCTTTTGCGCGACGGATGAAGCGGCCGGCGCTGGTACATGTGTCGACTTGCTTTGTGGCGGGCAATCGCTCAGGCGCGGTTTGGGAGAGTGATCCGGTCCTCGGTTATTTCCCCCGCAAGAAAGAGCTGCCCGGAGTTCAGTTCTCAGTCGATCAAGAAATCGCCGATTGCGCGAAGCTGGCTGGACGTGTGCGTGAAGAAGCTCGCGACGCGATGATGACAGCACAGTTCCGTGATCTCGCGCGCAAGCGTCTGAATGAAGAGGGCCGCGATGTCGACGATCCAGATGCGCTTGGTTTGGCTGTAGCGCGAGAAAGAAAGGTCTGGACGCGGACACGACTGACGGACCTCGGCGTTGAACGAGCAGCGTGGTGGGGCTGGCCCAACATTTACACCTACACGAAGTCGCTTGGCGAACAGCTGGTCGCTGCCGAGCCCAACATGATCCGCAGTATTGTCAGGCCAAGCATTGTTGAGTCAGCACAAGTCTATCCATTTCCCGGTTGGAATGAGGGATTTACTACGACTGCGCCCATCATCTTTCTAATTCGCAAAGGTCAGACCCAGATCCCGGCGAATGAGAAACTTATTCTCGACATCACGCCCGTCGATCAAGTCGCTTCAGTGATGCTTGCGGTTGCGGCACAAGCCTGCGTCGAAGAGCCACGGCTCGTCTACCAGGCAGCCACCGGTGATTCCAATCCCAACAATATGGAAAGGATTGTCGGACTCGTTGGTCTCGATAAACGCCGGCATTTCCAGGAGAAACCAACCGGGATCAAACTTCTGAACCAGATCTCGGCGCGGATGGAACCACGTCCGGTTTCCAACACTACGTATCAGCGAACCTCTGTGCCTATGTTCAACTCGGCGGCGAAAAAGGCTACGTCCTTGCTGGACCGAGCAAGACCGCACTGGGGCGGTGGTCGTATGGTCGAAGTGATCGATCGTGTGAAGAGCAGCATCGAGCGCGTTGAAGAAGTGACTCGCGAAACTGATGAAGCGTTCGACATGTTTCGACCGTTCACAATTGAAAACGCCTACGTTTTTCGTTCCGACAACATTCGATCACTTTTTGAACGCATCAGCGAAGACGAACGAACGTTGTTGGATTGGAGTCCGGAAAAAATCGATTGGTACAATTACTGGCTTCACATCCATCTGCCCGGTCTCACGAAGTGGGTATTCCCGACGCTTGAAGACGAAATGCGCGCGCAACCAAAGCGCGTCTATACCTACAGAGACTTGTTGGAGTTGTTTGAGACTTCGACCAAACGACACGCAACTCGCGTTGCGATGCGCATCGAACGCGATGGCCGCAAAGAGCAGTACACCTATGCCGATGTTCGTGAACTCGCCATGCGGGTGGCAGGCTTCTTAGCGAGCAAGAATATCAAGCACGGCGATCGAGTCATGCTTGTTAGCCAAAATGCTCCCGAGTGGGGCATGACCTACTTTGGGGTGTTGAAGGCCGGCGCGACCTGTATCCCTTGTGATCCTGAGAGCTCGACTAATGAGATTCTCACCTTTGCCAGGGCGGGTAACGCTGCTGGACTAATCTTGAGTGAGAAAGTTGAGCAGGAGCATCCGGATCTTCGCGAGCGCCTGGCGGAGCAAGGCTCGACTGTTGTTTGGACGTTTGACGAAATCTTCAGTCTGCCTGACGAGAAGACGGAAGAAGATCGTCTCAGTCTGCTGCCCCAGCGAGTGCACGCGCAAACGGTTGCGTCTCTCATTTTCACTTCCGGCACGACAGGACAACCAAAGGGTGTCATGCTCTCCCATCGAAACCTGACGAGCATGGTTTCGATGCTTTCGTCAGTATTCGACATGACCACTCGCGACGGCGTTCTTTCAGTCCTTCCGCTGCACCACACATTCGAGTTTTCCACAGGCTTTCTAACTCCTCTGAGCCGCGGCGCGCAGATTACATATTTGCCTGAACTTACCAGCGACGCACTGGCCAAGGCGATCAAGAACGGACACGTCACCGGAATGGTAGGTGTGCCTGCGTTGTGGGAGCTCCTGCATCGACGAATTAAGAATCGTTTGTATGAGCGCAGTGAGTGGATCGGAAAAACCGCGGACAACTTGATACGCGCCAACGCATGGCTTCGCGACAACACGCCGTTAAATTTTGGCCAGGTGCTCTTCTATCCAATTCATGAAGGACTTGGTGGCCGCATTCGTTATTTCATCAGCGGCGGCTCCGCGCTAAGTGACAAGATACAAAGAGATTTCCGAGGTCTCGGCTTCACGATTCTTGAAGGCTATGGATTAACTGAAGCGTCGCCGGTACTAACAGTAACCCGACCCGAGAATCGAATGTTGACGGGGTCAGTTGGTAAGCCCTTGCCCGGCGTTGAAGTACGTATCGCGGATCCTGATTCAGCCGGTGTCGGTGAAGTGGTTGCACGTGGGCCCAACGTGATGCTCGGCTACTACGAAGACGAGGTGTCCACGAAAAAGACGCTTGTTGATCGATGGCTTTACACGGGAGACCTCGGTCGCGTTGATGACGATGGCAATCTTTATCTTGTTGGCCGTTCGAAAGAGATCATCGTCGACACCAATGGCAAAAACGTCTATCCCGATGAACTCGAAGAACTCTACGAGAATTCTCCATACATCAAAGAACTGAGCATTGTTGGCCTGGCTGAAGGCATTGGCGAAAAGGTCGCGTGTCTCGTAGTTCCCGATGATGAGTACGACATTACGTTGTCGCGAGCGGAAACCCACCGCTTGATCGAAGAGCATTTCCGCGAAGTGTCGGCTTCCCTGCCCTATTTCAAACGCGTAAAGGTTCTTCACTTCACGGACATTGAGTTGCCGCGAACTGCGACACGAAAAGTTAAACGCCGTGAAGTTGTGCGCATCATGAGTGCGCTTGAAGAGAATCAAAAGTCTGGTCGCACCAAAGCCGAGGAATCAGTAGATAAAGACTTCATGTGGCTGAAGGGCTTGGTCGCAACCGTTGCCAATCGCCCAACTAACGAAGTATCCATCAATTCACGAATGAGCGACCTGGGGTTTGACAGTTTGATGTTTGTCGAGCTGGCTACAGCAATCGAAAACGTAGGTGGTTCGATCAGCGCACCTGAACGATTCAATGAAGTCCAGGACATTAAGGAACTGCTGGGTGTCGTCAGTCGACGCGGCGCCGCAGCAACTAACGAACGAATAAGAACTGATAGCGAAAAGTCAAACGATGAAATCTACATCCCGTCATTCCTGAAGGAGGTCGGCAACCGCGCTGGCGATGCGTTACAGAACGCTCTCTACAATCAATTTTTACGCACGCAGTACGAAGGGCAAGCGAACATACCACCGCATACGAACTTCCTTGTAGCAGCCAATCATTGTTCTCACCTTGATATGGGCCTGACGAAGATGGCGCTCGGCGAGTCGGGCAAAGATCTCGTAGCGCTTGCCGCGGCCGATTACTTCTTCGACACGAAATACAAACGCGCAGTAATGGAGAACTTTACGAACCTCGTTCCCATGGAGCGCACCGGATCACTAAGGCAGTCGTTGCGACACGCGCGTTCCTTCCTCGCTCGGGGCTACAACGCACTGATATTTCCCGAAGGTACCCGGTCGATGACCGGTGAAATGGCCGACTTCAAACCGGTGATTGGATATCTCGCTTTGCACGCTAGGGTCGGAATTCTGCCGATGTATTTGCACGGCACGTACCAAGCGATGCGGAAAGGTACAACGCTGATCAAGAGTCGGGATGTCGGCGCGAGAATCGGGCGATTCATCCCAATTGAAGAGTTGGAAGAACTGACGAAGGGAATGCCTCGTTCGGAGGCGTATCGATTAATCGCAGCACTTGTACGTCATGAAGTCGATCGCTTGCGAACTCGTTCGCGTCATTCGTTTGATGCAAAGGGTTTGCGCAAACAGTGGAAGGCGGAGCGCCACACCCATTTAGTAGAAGACATTGAAGAGACCGCAGCGTCTCTTACGCGTTAATTCACCATGCGAAGATTTGGCAAATACATTGTTACGGCTTTGATCACGTTCACTATCGGGCTCGTCTGCTCGTTTCTGACTCGCGGAGAGATGTTCTCTTCCAAACACGTTCAAGAGGTCCCCGCTGTTCCGGTCGAAGTGGAAAGCAGTCCTGAACGAGTTTCCGTCGTGGGAGGTCACGGGCTTACGAGCGACCGCTTCGAGACCTTGTCTTTCGAGTATAAATACTCTGACGGGTCCTATCTCAATCAGTTAATGATCTTCTACGGATCAACTGAGAGGGCCCACGCGGAGCTCGAAAAACGACTCCAGCAAGCTTCTAACATCCTCCTCCGCAAGCCGATGCTCGATGAAAAGGGACGGCACATTGGCGAGAGAGTTATTGCCACATTCCCTCCTCAAAACGAATCAGCCGCACCAAGTGCAGAGTTGTTATGGACCGAGCACAGCACATTTGCAATTCAGAGACGCCGCTCTCTGAAGGATCTGATGCACGCTTTCGACGCGAAGCGGTGATTGTTTCGAGATGCCTGCAAAACGTCCTACCAAACGTACCGCTCAGATAACGCCTAATTCCGGCACGAAGCGTCGTGCTGCGATTGAGAAGCGTCCGCGTGCCTCCATCTTAATCACCGGAGGCACAGGCTTTCTCGGATCTCACCTGGTGCGCCAACTCATCGATGACGGTGTGAAAGACGTGCGCGTGATGGCGACGTCGATTCCCGATTGGCTTGTGGACCTTGGCGTCGAAACTTTCGAAGGGTCGATCACCAAACCCGAAGACGTGAAACGGGCCGTCGATGGCATCGGAGAGATTTACCATCTTGCCGGCAAGGTTTCGCGCGATCGTGGTGACGCGAGCGACATGTATCAGATTCACGTCGAAGGTACTCGATTACTCTGCGACGGGGCGAAGGCCGCGGGTGTTAAGTCGATTGTGCTGGCGTCGACCAGCGGAACACTTGCAGTCACCAAAGAAGGCGATGTAATGCCAGATGAGTCCAGTCCAGTGCCCCTCGATATCATCGCACGCTGGCCCTACTACGCGAGCAAGGCGTATCAGGAGATGGCTGCCTTGGAAAGATTCAATGGCAAGGGACTGCGACTGGTGATTATGAATCCGAGCTTGTTGCTTGGACCAGGCGACGATCGTTTGAGCTCAACCAAAGTTATCCTGGACTTCATGGCGAAAAAGATCGGGGCGGTGCCGTCAGGTGGAGTAAGCTTTGTTGATGCACGCGACGCTGCCACGACGTTTCGTACGGCAATGACGAAAGGTCGACACGGCGAACGGTATTTACTTGGCGCCGCGAATTGGACGTTCTCGAAGTTTTTCGGCCGACTCGAGCGACTCACAAAAGTCTCCGCCCCGTGGGTGACATTACCGTCGAGAGTCGCCGTCACAGGGGCTCATCTCGTGGATTCATTCTTTAAGCAGTGGGACCTCACGTCGCCTGTGCATCCGGGTGAAATCGAGATGGCGCAGTATTACTGGTATTTGAACTGTGCGAAGGCGAGTCGGGAACTCGGTTTCAGACCGCGCGATCCCGGCGAGACGCTGCACGATACGGTTGTGTATCTTCGTGAGCATTTCCTCGGTAGCAACGCATTCGGCAAATAGAAGTTCAGCCGCAGATTTACACAGATAAACGCAGATCAGAATCATCAGAGCTGTAAGATCCGCTCAACTCGTTGAATTCTGATCTGCGTTTATCTGTGTAAATCTGCGGCTGAAACTTCTACTCACCCAAGGCGGCGTATTTGAACAGCCTGAAGCGATACTTCTGCTGCGCACGAATGTTTGCCGCAATCGCGCCGTGGAGGTTGTCGTCCCACTTCGCATATTGATCAATAAACCTGTCGGCACCAGCTTTGTCGCCCTGATACTGCACCTCGAGAGTCTTCGCTAACATCTTTCCTACGACATCGTGATACTTGTCGTAGTGAATTCGCAAAGTCTTTGTCGCTGGATCAAACGACAGCAGTCCATTCTCCAAAAAGAAATTCCATTGCATCAACTGCATCGTGTTGTAAGGCTGATCGCGACGAGGT
>DATJKB010000525.1:0-11032 GCA_035491875.1 Pyrinomonadaceae bacterium
GATCTCAGATCAAAAACAAATCACTTCCGATCCTTGAACGCATCATTCAATTCCGTGTGCCTACTAGTTAACGGCACCGGACGGCCATCTATAAACAGATAGCGAATGTGGGTGCGAACCTCCAGCACATCGCCGTCAGTCACTACCAGGTTCGCAGTCTTGCCCGGCTCAATCGAACCTAAGCGATCAGCAACATTCAGAATTTGCGCGGGATAAAGCGTGACCGACTTCAATGCATCAGACTTCGACAATCCAAAAGCTGAAGCCATGCCGGCATACAGCGGCAGATTGCGAACCTCCGCGCCCGGATCGCCTGTCGAAATTGCGAAGCGAACGCCGGCCTGCTGAAGTTTTGATGGACCCTCGTAAAGCTGATCGTAAAAATCATCTTCGCGATTTGGCAGAGAAAAAACTCCCGTGAGAATCACTGGGACATTCTTCTCCTTCAGCAGCGAAGCCACTTTCCAGGCATCATCTCCGCCGAGAATTATCGGCTTCAACTTCATCTCGTCGGCAAACTTCAGCGCGCCGCGAATCTCAGCTTCACGATCGGCTCTGAAAATAACCGGTCGCTCGCCGCGAACGTACGGCACAAGCGACTCGAGAATTATATTCATGTCAGATCGCGGTAGTTTGGGATCTGCTTTGTAAGCGTCGCGTGCGCGGCCATACGCTTCCGCGTCGCGTAACATTTTTCGGATCTGTTCCAACTGTCTTTCATTCGCGGTTAGCGTCTCTGAAAGGTTGGCGGGTTGTTGTTGGAAGCCGCCAAACCCTCCGCCGCCACCCCCGATGCGCGGGTAGTTGATTACGAGCGCGGCGTAAGGCACAACCGCCATCTCTTTAGGGCTGGTCCCGAGTAGGTTAATGAATGCTGCTTGACCGGAAATCAATCCGCCTGTCGGCGAACTCAAAGTGTTTGTGACGCCGTCGACGCGCGTTACTGCGATGTGCGCGCTGTGCGGATTGATGGCGACGTAGGCCTTCGCGTTCGGATTGAGATCGCCCACTTCGGACGTATCAACTGTACCGTTCGCACCTTGCGGAACTTCGACGAGTCCCATGCTGGTGCCGAGATCGATCAAGCCAGGATAGACGGACAGACCGCGTCCTTCGATCATATGCGCGCCCGCAGGGGCATTTACCGTTGCACCAACTGCTTCAATCTTGCCGTCGCGAATGAGTACTGAACCGTTCTCGATGTCCGCGCCGCTGACAGTAACGATACGCGCATTGCGAATAACAAATATCCCGCGCGGAGGTAACAGACCCTGCTGCGTTGTCACATTACCAATCTGCTGCCCGAACGCGGTTGAAGCAATCGCCATCACAAGAAACATCATGGCGAGTAGCAGCATTGCTCCCTGTCTCCCCAACCCCGTGTCCCCGCGTCTCCCCATCTCCCTGTCTCCCAGTCCCCGCGTCCCCCCGTCTCCCCGTCTCCGCGTCTCCATGTCTCCCCCTCTCCCGCTCATGGCTGCTCTCCTTCCCACATATCGTCATCTCGATGTGACGGACGTCGTCCTCTCGGACGCTGTGGAGATTGGCCCGCAGCAGGTGGTTTATTGGGTTCAGCCTGTTCCAATGTTGCGCGCTCCTTAGCGAGATCCGCGCGACGCGCAATGTCTGTTTGACGATCGAAGAAAACTTCACCGTCAATGAAGGTTGTGTCTACGCGTGAATAGACACTGAAGGGATGTCCGTTCCAAATCGCGAGGTCCGCATCCTTACCGACTTCAATTGAACCCACACGATTCTGAATACCGAGTTGAATCGCCGGATTCAGCGTCACGAGTTTTAGTGCTTGTTCTTCGGTGAGTTCGCCATAGTGCATCGCCTTCGCCGCTTCGATATTCAATCTGCGCGCGCGCTCATCGGAGTCAGAATTCATCGAGACAACGACTCCCGCGCGCGTCATGATTGCTGCCGTGTAGGGAATCGCATCATATGCTTCGATCTTGTAGGCCCATGAATCGGCAAACATTGAAGCGCCGGCACCATGTGCCGCGACCTCTTTTGCGACCTTGTAGCCTTCAAGCACGTGCTGGAAGGTTTTGATTTTGAAACCAAACTCGTCTGCCAAACTAATCAGCATCAGGATCTCGTCGGCTCGATAACAGTGCGCGTGAACGTAGCGCTTTCCTTCTAGAATCTCGACCAACGGCTCTAGCTGAAGATCACGGCGTGGTGGTATCAGATTCTTTTCGCCCTGGGCCGCTTTGGTGCGATATTCATCCCATGTCGTTTTGTAATCCCGCGCACGCGTGAACGCATCGCGAATAGTTTCCTCAACCCCCATACGCGTGTTTGGATAACGACGTTGCACGCCGGGTTGATTGGGCGTGCTCGAGCGCTTCACATTTTCACCGAGGGCGAATTTGATCCCGGGCATTGCGCCAGGGAAAAGAAACTCGCTCGCCGGTCGTCCATACTTAATCTTCACCACCGTATTCAGTCCACCGATCGGATTCGCGGAGCCGTGCAGCAGATTCAGCGTGGTAACGCCGCCTGCCAGCTCACGATAGAGATCGACATCGCTTGGATTCAGCACGTCCTGCGTTCGCACCATCGACGTTACAGCAAGCGTGCCCTCGTTTATGGTGTCGAGCATCGAGTGCGAATGGCAATCGATAATGCCGGGCATGACATACTTTCCGGTGCCATCGATCACGCGCGCGCTCGAAGAGGCGTTCAGGTTTTTTCCAACGCCGGCGATTTTCCCATTCCGAAGCAAAACATCGGTGTTACTGAGCGTGCCGCGAGTTATCGTCAACACCGTCGCATTTTTGATCAGTGTTTCTGCAGGCTGTGCGGGTGTACGTTGCGCACGCGCGTTACACAGAGGTATAGAGCTCGCGATGGAAACCATTAGAAGCCGACTAATGAATCTTCTCATTGTTAACTCCTGAGTTGAAATAATTCGCTTTCATTCTCCCCAGGCTTCAGCCTGGGGTTTACTGCCGATCCTTGAGCGTGAAACCGTTTCAACGGTTTTCGAATCTTCGGGTCAGTAGAACTCAACGAACATCTGAATCGTCTCCGCCGGGTAAACCGTTAAAACGGTTTCTGCGATAACTTGCATCGCTCGGCCCCGGGCTGAAGCCCGGGGTGAATGAGACATCAGCGCCAGAGCACTTAAGGCGTTCTTCGTCTGGCAGTAAACGTCGCCGGCGGACGGCCTTCGACAGTTACTTGCCCACGAATCTCATTACCAGAAAGCGTTCCGGTGAAAGTGGCTTCGCGAGTTTCGCCGCCCATGTCGACGGGCACTGTGAATCGCACGTCACCTGCAGCAGAGACAGTGGCATTCGCAATGTTGCGCGAACCCGATGGGCCCTGCATGACACCGCGTATAACGTCGCCTTCTTGTTCGACATTCAGCGTCGCGTTTAGTTGTCCCTGCGGAGACTCGATCACAACGGTCCATGCGCCATCCAGATTGGCCCGGGTTTCGCCACCCGCAGCAGGTGCAGCGGCAGGTCGGAGATCCACTGGACGGCCATCGATGAACATCTGAGTTACGCGTGCGCCGCGATCAAACAGGTTTCCGCGCACGAGCAAAAGGTTGGCGATCTTTCCAGCTTCAATCGAGCCGAGTTGATTGCTGACGCCAAGTATGTCAGCTGGCCAGCTCGTGAACGCACGCAGCGCATCCTCTGAGGACAAACCGTTGGCGATAAATCTGCCGGCGTTAGTCATCAGCTCCGACATGTTGCTCAAGCCGCCTGACTGAAACGCGAACTTCACTCGAGAGCGCGCAAGCCGTCCCGCCGTTTGTTGTGCTTCTACTCGATCGCGCAACACGCGCATCGGTTCCGGATCGGCTTCAGGCAGCGCCGCCGTCGTTCGACGCGGCAGATTGAGTGACAACAACACCGGAACGTTTTGCTTGGCTAGTCTGTCAGCCACACGATCCGATTCGCGAGCGCCCGCGATGATTGCTCGCAGCTTGAATTCTTCAGCGAGGTCCAAAGCGCGAGCTATCTCTCTTTCTGAGTTCGCGAACATAACAACCGGCATGCTTCTGTCGAGCACCGGAAGCAGCGATGCGAGCGACTTGTCTATGTCAGGCCGACGCGTACCTCTCGGAGAACGTTCGTAGATCTGCATCGACTCCTTGTAACGCTGAGCGTCGAGCAACATCTGCCGCAACTGCGCAAAGACACCCAGCAAAGAACCCGGATACACGCCACGCAGTGGAGTGAAACTCACGTGCATCGCAACCGGCGAACGAACGATCATCTGTTGTGGTGTTTCACCGGCGAGGTTGATGAGTGCTGACTGGCCCATCCAGATGCCCGATCGGGGCAAGGTCAATGCTGTCGTGATACCAACGTTGCGCGCCGCTTCAATCTCGTTGCCGCCAGGTCGGATTACCTCGTCGACCATCACTTCGGGCTGGAGGCCAACTGGCTGAGTTGAATTTGGTCCGCCGGGACTCGGTCTTGCCTGTGCGATCTGAAAAAAGCCCGGGCCTCCACCACCAGCTGGCGATGGTGCAGCCTCGGGCAAACCGAGATTCGTGTACGAATCGATGAGTCCGGGATAAACAGTTAGGCCGTTACCATCGATCACGCGAGCGTCCGCAGGAGCACTGACGTTGGCTCCCACCGCCACAATCAATCCATCGCGAATCACAACGGTACCTTTTTCGATTGTCGCTCCGGAGACAGGAACGATCCGGGCATTCGTGATGGCGTATGTATCAACGGCGCTGCGTTGTGCCTCGCCGTTACGATCGACCGCGCAGACGAGTGACAGAACAGCGACTAGTGCGAAGAGAAGTCGCAGGTGGACTTTGGGCATGATGACCAGATCCCCATCAATTTGGTTTGCGAAAAACTTTTTTGGCCAAAGAAGTCGACCAACAGAAAGAGTGGGCGAAAGCTTAACGTAAAAACGGCCTTAGAACAAAGGCAGCCGTAGATTTGGGAAAGGTATTCGGCCGCAGATTTCGCAGATAAAACGCAGAATGGCAGAGACGGTGGCGTCCTTTTTATGTTTGATCTGTAGTATTCAGTACCGTTCGCGGTAGCGAATGGCCAAGATTCAAGCCACGAATAGAAAGCAGAGGGTTCGTGCACCTTGAGTCTTGGCCATCCGCTACCGCGAACGGTACTGAATACCAGTGTTCATCCGCGTGAATCTGCGGCTAAGTTAATTATTTATTAGTGTTTCGGCTCGCCGCGTTACTGTTGGTCGGCGCCACCTTGAGCGTGTCCTTCACGCTTTTCACTCCTTCAACCGCTTTTGCTACTTGCACCGCTTTTGTCTTTTGCGCAGCTGAAGCAACGGTGCCACTGAGCGTAACTACCTCATTATCGACATCGACGTTGATAGTCGAGTCACGCAAATCATCAGCGGCGGCCAGTTCAAATTTAGTTTTCACCCAGAGCCAGCCATCGTTCAATCCGGTTCCAACCTTACGTCCAGACTCCTTCGCTTCGCGTTGATAACGGTCCTTTTCGCGATCGTACTCTTCACGTGTTGGAGCACGGCGAGTGTTCGTATTCGCGTTGGCGACAGCCGTGTTCGCATTGGCGTTAGTATTAGCGGCCGCATTCGCGTTGGCGTTCGCGTTGTTTGTGTTCGTAGTCTCATATCCGCAACCGGCAAATGCCAGGGCCAGCAGGCTTACTGCTATGAATCCGAGAATTCTGTATCTCATCCAATCCTCCTTACGTAGCACATCTTCAGTTCTGAAAGCATACGGGCGCATTAAAACGCGCCAGCGGACGCATAACGGTCCATCGTTTTAGGGGCCATTTATTGGAGGTGGATTAAGGGAAACGCGTCAGGCAGTGGAGGAGCAATCGTTGGGCCAGTGATCAGGGGCAGGAGCAGGAAAAGAAATCATTGGTCAATTGTCATTTGACAGTTATCAGTTGTGATTTAAGAGCCCACCGACTTCAGGTCGGTGGTGCTTCAACTTCAATCTACAGCCCCAACGTCTTAGGCCTCCGGCGCGCTTCGCGCGTCGAGGGATCGGGGGATGTGCGTTGTAGGCTGAAATTGAAAAACCACCGACATGAAGTCGGTGGTGTCCGTGGTATCCAAATGATAATTCATAAATATCAAATAACAACTGACCAATGATTTCTTTTCCTGCTCCTGCCTGCTGCTCCTGCCCCTGTCTCACCATTCCACGCTGCCTTCTTTGGTTGTATCGATTTCCGCGGTCTGCGGGATTTCACCGAACAGAAAGCCTTTGATGTTGTCGAAAAGAAAGTTCTGCGCATCGGGGGTCGTTAGATCTAAGCCGTAGTGATTGATGATCTGCGTCTGCTTCTGCAGCCATCCACTCCAGCACGGTTGGCAAATCTCTTTCGCGATGCGTTGGCCCAGTTCGTTTGGTAGCGGTGCAAATCCGAGCGCCGGCCGCTTCTCCCCACAGTGCACGCATTTAATGTTATCAGCCATGACAAATCCCCCAGTCTATTTCGGATCTCGGATTTATTTGAGCCGCAGATTCACACAGATAAACACAGATCCCAAAGAACAGAGATCCAGAAGAATAGAGATCCAGAAGAACAGTTTGGCTGCCCATTCGTTTTTCTTTTCTGTCTTGATCTGTGTTCATCTGCGAAATCTGCGGCTTAAATCCGAAATCGTATCACCCCATTTTCGCGTCGTTGATCGCCTTTATCGTCTCATCATCCTTTGGGCGAAACAACCCGAGCGGTCGGATGTCAGCGTGTCGCAATACGCCCTTTGGATCGATTACGAAAACAGAACGCGCAACTTTGCCAGGTATCAATGATCGTGCACCGTAGAGTTTCGAAACCTGCCCCTCTCGATCTGACAGCAATCGCAAAGGTAATTGATGATGCTCTGCGAATTTTTGGTGCGACTCCGCTGAATCCGTCGAAATACCAACGACCTCCGCGCCAGTTGCTACATAGTCTTCCCAACGATCTCTTACTGAACAGAGCTGTCGAGTGCAGATTGGAGTTTCATCGCCCGGATAAAAGAGCAACACCACAACCTTCCCGCGATGATCAGACAAACGCCATTGCTTACCATCGCCATCAGGCAGAGAAAAATCGGGCGCAGGCGAACTGAGTTGAGCTGTTCTTGTTTCAGTCATAGGTAATAAGGAAGGATTTCGCCGCGGATGCACGCAGATAAACACAGATCAGAAAGAACATAGAGATTGGCTGCTTACCCTTTTCCTTTCTGTCTTGATCTGTGTTCATCTGCGAGAATCTGCGGCTCATAACTTCTTGCCGTCGAGGAGATCCACAAGCACATCCAACGCCTCTTCAACTTCTTCATCGGTATTGAAGAAGTGTGGCGAGATTCTCAGGCCAGCCTGTGGACGGCAATCGACGAAAACTTTTCTTTCAGCCAGGCGCTCTACCATCGTTGGACCATCCTCGACCCCGATCATCACAGAACCACCGCGTCGCTCAACCTCGCGCGGCGAATTCAGTTTCCAGCCACGCTCAAGAACAAACTCAACCATCTGCTGCGTTCGCCGTTTCGACTCAGCCGCGACGGATTCAATGCCAACTGACTCGATTAGCTCCAAGCCCGGAAGCGCCGAATACAAAGCTGGAATACTCGGTGTCCCCTGTGCGAATCGTCTGACTGAGCGCGCGTAACGCATGGGCGAATGTGCAAATTCGAATGGCGAGTGATGGGCCACCCAGCCTGTCAACCTTGGTCGTAGATCTCGCTGAAGATCCGGGCGCACGTAGAGATAGCCGCACGCTGGACCTCCGCAGAGCCACTTGATCGTGCCACCGATCAGAAAATCGACACCCCATTCTTCAGCCTTGAGTTCGACGACTCCGGCAGATTGGTAAACGTCGAGCAGCACGAGTGCGCCTTTGGCATGCGCCTTTTGAGTGATTGCCGCCGCATCGACACGATAAGAACTGCGATATGAAGTATGCGAGAGAGCTACGAGGCACGTTGTATCGTCAATGGCGTCGAGAAGTTTTTCGAAAGAGACCGACACGCTATCGTCTGACGGAACGACGTCGACGCGAGCGCCAACTTGCTGTTGCGCTTCCCAGATATATTCCATTGACGGGAAGTCGAGGGCGGTCGTGACTACTTTGTTTCGCGCTGAAGATTTGAAATCAAAACAGGACGCGACTGTTGCCAGTGCTATCGACGCGTTCGGTTGGATTTGAACCGATCCCGGTGAGCCACCGAGTATGTGGGCGATGCGATCGCCAATGCGTTGTGACAGTTCCCACCAATTCGTGGCCCAGGCATCTTCACTGGTGTGGTGTTCCCAGGCGTCACAATAAGCGGTCATGGAATCGCGCACCGCCCGAGGCACCGGCCCAAGGCTGTGACTCAGCAAATGGATGCCGGATGCGAGAGTGGGAAATTGATCACGGTGACGGTTCATAGAGATCAATTCTTTGGAGTGCGGCGACCTGTCGCCGCTTTAATCTGCGGCAGATTGCTGCCGCACGTGTTAAGTGATGTTTATCGCAGCTGAAAAAGCGGCGACAGGTCGCCGCACTCCAAATTCATGCCTTGTATCCAGACAACATCTTCTCTAATCCAGCTGGGTCTTTCGCTAACGATTCAATCACTTGGTGCGCCTCATCGCCGATCGGTGGATCGTGTTTCTCCTCGCGGATCGCTTCCAGAATCTCGCTTGCCACAAACTCCTTTCCCATCTTCGGCACATTCGCGTCACGGCTCATGTCGCTATCAAATGTTGTTGGCATCACTGTGATCACTCGCACACCTGAGTCTGACAGGTAGGCCCGTAATGCCTGGCCCAGCGAAAGAAGCGCAGCTTTCGTCGCGCAGTAAGTGCCGACAATCGGAAGATTCACCTTTGCGAATGCGGTTGCGATGTTCACGATCATGCCGTCGCGCTGTGCGATCATCCCCGGCACTATCGCGCGAACCATTCGCAGTGTTCCGACATAATTTACTTCCATCTCTTCACGAAAACTTTCGAAACTCATTGTGACTGGATTACCAAATCCGGCAACGCCCGCATTGTTTATAAGAATGTCGAAGGCACCCAGCTGCGCGACAGCATTCACCTCTGCATCGCTGGTGACGTCTAATCGCACAGGCGTGATGTTGGCTCCAACCTCACTGGCATCAGCTTTTAGTTTGTCGCCGTCCTCCTGTTTGCGGTAGCCTGCGACCACTTCACGAGCGCCGGCCTGGACGAAAGCAAACGCGAGCGTGCGACCAAGTCCGCGACTCGCTCCCGTGATCAGCACACGCTTTCCGATAATTTCCATAGTCAATCGGTATAGGTCTGATATGTCCTATACGTCCTATTCCGAATTCGGATCTCGCAAACGCGCCAGCATGTAAAGAATTGCGCCGACGATCGACCAAACGACGATCAGTTCTGTGCTCGTCAGAGAATGCTCCGTCAGTCTTTCACGGAGGGACGTTACCCGCAGACTCTGAAAGTCGCGCACCAGCTGAATCACAATCATTAGGCCAATCGATATAACTGAAACGATCGCCGAAATCTGCTGCAAAGGTTTCGACAGCGTTAGTTTTATCTCGCTGTTCAAATCCGGATTCAGTCGGGGCAGTAAGAGAAATATTAAGCTGTGAATGAAGTAAAGCACGAGCAGTGCAAAGACCGCTATGTTCAGGGCCAATGATAGCTGCCCGCTGACCAGCAGCAACACACAGGCAACCAGTGTCAGAGTCAATCCGATAATGGGTGTTCCGGTCTTCGCGTTGACATGGCCCAGCCACTTGGGCGCGAGCCGGTCTGCCGCAAACATCAACGCCAGTCGCGAAGGTACCAGCATCGTTCCATTGAGGGCCGTCATGATTGCCATGATTGCTCCAAACGTGACGAACATCGCGGCGCCGGACGGCAGATACATTGAAGCAACTTCCGCCATCGGCGCGTCTGTGGCCTGCAATCGCGACCCGGGTAGCACGCCAAACGAAACAATCGATGTGAAAACATAAATCAGCGCCGTCACGATAATCCCGTTCACTAGAATTCGTGGCAGGCGTCGCGTGCTGTCTTTTACTTCACCGGCGGTTTGCGCTAACGACTCAAATCCGGCGTACGCGAAAAAAAGTGGCAGCAGGCTCGATGCGAATCCCGAAAAACCGTGCGTGACGAACGGCGTGTAGTTTTCGGAACGAATGAAAAACAAGCCCGGAATGATTAATACGAACAGAGCCAAACACTTTAGCGTGCTCATGATCACCTGCATTCGTCCAAACCAACGTATCCCGATCACATGAATCACGTAGAACAGAACCAAACTCACCAGGGCCAACGGGAGTTGTAACGATGCGCTCAATCGTCCACCGGCAAAGGCCAGCACGTAACCGGCCCATGCATTCGAGAGATATGCGGCGGCGCCAATGTAAGAGATGATTTTCAGCCACGAACCGATGTAGGCCAGGCGATAGCCTCCGAGCGTTCGTGAGATGTGCAGGTATTCCCCTCCAGGTTCTCGGCCAAGAGGAGTTGAAAGATAAGCGGCGTAGGGAATCGACGTCGAAAGAATGACTGGAGTAAGAAGCGCGTAACCGAGAATGACACTTGGACCAGTCAAGGCCCACGCGTCACTGGTGACTCTAAAAATCCCCGCGCCAATCAGGATGCCGATCAGTGCGGCGTATGATTCGAGCGTGCCGAGATCGCGTCGAAGGCGACTGACGGGTCCAGCGGTTTGGAGATCATTTCCCATAGGTACTAGATAAACTCAACTCAGAACGGGAGCGAAGCGACCGATTCAACTGACAGCACACTCAACGTACCTTGAAACGGTTCACGATGAAGTAGTCGAGAAGATCGTCACTCAACTCAGAAGGGGAGCGCAGCGACCGATTTAACTGACAGCACACTCAACGTACCTTGAAACGGTTCACGATGAAGGAGTCGAGAAGATCGTCACTCAACTCAGAACGGGAGCGCAGCGACCGATTTCAACTCACAGCTAGGTCAACGCAACTTGAAATCGGTCGCTTCGCTCCCGTTCTGAGTTGAGTGACGATCTTCTCGACTACTTCATCGTGAACCGTTTCAAGGTACGTTGAGTGTGCTGTCAGTTAAATCGGT
>DATJKB010000526.1:0-7348 GCA_035491875.1 Pyrinomonadaceae bacterium
AGTTGATCGCACCTGGACCATCCGCACTGACGGTAGCCAGTTAACACAGATTCACCGGCGCACAATGCTGATGGAGATCGAAGGACACGAATGGTTTGCCGCTGATGGTAAGTGGATCTGGTACGACTTGCAGACACCGCGCAGCGAGGTTTTTTGGGTGGCAGGGTATAACGTCGATAGCCGTGAGCGGATCTGGTATCACCTCGAGCGCAGGGAATGGTCCGTTCACTTCAACGTTTCCCCCGATGGAAAACTCTTCGCCGGAGATGGCGGTGGTCCCAACAGCGTCGCCGCGCCTGACAACGGACAGTGGATCTATCTGTTCAGACCGGAGATGGTGCGCGACCGCACTGATGGCGAATTGCCAAATGCGAAGGATCTAATCAAGCCGGGAGTTTTGAGGGCAGAGAAACTCGTCAATCTCGCGAAGCACAATTACAACCTTGAACCAAACGTGACTTTCACGCCAGACATGAAATGGATCGTATTCCGCTCGAACATGTTTGGACCAACCCATGTTTTTGCCGTCGAAATCGCGAAGGCCGCTGTCAGCTCAAGGTAAAGACAAGCTGCGTGACTGACGCCGGCGCAAACTGAAAAACGAAACTCGATCCTTTTGCGTTCACTGGGGCATCCTTCGGTTCCAACGCGTGCGGATTTGTAAAACTGTTACGTGCGTGGATATCAGTGGACGCAAGCGTCCGGCTTTGACCGGACGTTATTGACGCGCCGCGAATCGCAATCTCTGTTTCTCTCGTTTGATTGTGGTGCGGATTCACCACAGTCAGCACCAGCTGTTTATCTTTCAACGAAGCCGAGCCGTTCAATCCCCACAGAGCCACTGGCGTTTCTCTTCGCTGCGCATCCAGTCTTGTAAAACCCACCTTCGGCGCGATGAATTCTGTTCTCAACGCCGTAGCTCCGGAGTGTGGCATATACATTTCGAACACGTGATAGTTAGGGGTCAGGATGAATTTGTCTTCGTACGTGTGGAAAAGCGAATGAATCGTGTTCACGAGTTGCGCTGGATTCGCCATCACGACTTTGTCCGCGTGACGCTGAAAAGTGTCGAGATTGATTGCTGAAATCAGCGCGTCGCGCAGGGCCCCCGCATAGGCATAAAGATAACCGGCTGGGACATCGGGGTCTTGTTTGTGCCAGGCGCCCCATTCGTCGACTGCGAGTTTCACGCGGCGCTCGCGATCAAATTCACCCATCACCTGCCAGTGTTCTTCAATGAGTGTTTCCATTCTGTTCGAGCGTTCCAAAAGGTCGTACCACTCGTTTTCAGTGTATTCATTGGCGATCTGCTGCCCGGTCGAGCCGCAGTAATAATGCAAACCCCAACCATAAAGTTTCGCGATCTGACGGCCGCCTTTCAGTGCCAGACCTTCAAAAAACTTCCGTGTCCAATTTACATCGCCGCCATTTGGACCTGAGCCGATCAGCTTCAATTGAACGCCGTAGGTTGGCAACCACGCCGTGAACTTACGAAACTCGGTAGCGTATTCGTCGGGAGTAAAGTCGCCGCCGCAGCCCCACGATTCATTACCTACACCCCAGAAACTCACCTTGTGCGGATCGCGAAAACCGTTCTTGACGCGCTCCGTTGACCAGGTCGTTAAGTTCGCCGGCGCATTACAGTATTCGAGCCACTCGAGAAAAACGCGAACGTCCCGACTGCGCACATTCGCGGCGAGATAAGGCTCGGCGCCTACCATTCTGCAGAATGAAACAAATTCGTCTGTACCGAAGTGGTTGCTTTCATACTTTTGAGGTCCTCCCTCGAGATCCTCGTAAGCTTTGGTTGTTTTGTAGCGCGTGTCTGCCCAGAAGTTAACGCGCGTCGGACGCTTGTCGCGTGGACCAACGCCATCCCGCCAATCGTATTGATCGGCGAAGCACCCGCCCGGATAACGAATCACAGCTGGCTTCAGCTTTTTCAAATTGTCGACCAACGCTTTTCGAATCCCGTTGTAATTCGGGATCTTCGATTTCTCGCCCACCCAAATGCCGTCGTAGATCACCGCACCAAGGTGTTCGATGAAATGACTATAAATTTCAGGCGAGATCTTTCCGATGGGTTCATTGACAAGGATTTCAATTCGCGACTCGGCGGCTTTGACGCTGCGCGAGCCAAGCAGTGCAACAGCGCCAGTCGCAAGCACGCCGCCGACAAATGTTCGACGTCCAAATTTTCTCATCGTAGTTGGGTGGTCCCTGTTAAGGATGGATGCAAATCGTGCTGAATGATACTTGGCTTTCTCGAAGTCGTGAAGCTCGATGTGAAGACTCTTCTTTATGACTTCGTGTCACAGCCAGCGTCGCTGAATGTCGAAAAGCGATCGGAACCGTGATCAAGGGCGAGATCGCGTCGCACGTAGTCGAGGTGTACGGTCGACATCAGGAGCGTCGCCGACTCGTCCACTAATCGCATACTCAGTGGGAACGGATAGGAGCTTTCCGGCAATAGAGCTGACAAAAGAAAATGCGAACAGCCAAATGCCGGGATTGATTTAAGTTCAATGCGTTTGAGGACACCCTCTGGTCCAAACACTTCGAGAACCGGTGTTCCCGCGAGAGCACGATCGTCAATGTTGATGATGCCAATAAACTCATCACAGAGAATTTGACTGTCGCGACGTTGGAGACGCGCACCTGCCGTCAGATAATCTGTCATCAGCCCGCCTCGTTGTAGTGGTTTTTGATATGTGCGCGCGGAACTCAACCCCGGACGAAAATGCGTGAATGCGTGAGCGCCCCACTCAGGCACACGTACCTCAACTTTCATAAACGTGTGAGCGGTGTTGGGTGCGACTGGCAAACACAAACCTCCTGCAAAATCGCTCGGGAAACTCAAACGGGAGAAATTGAGCGTGCAACTTTGCTCATGGCCCAAACGAATTGAGTTGCGGTCCCATTGGCCCGGATTGAGTTGTGCAACGATCTTTTGATCGCTGCTCGCTAGCCAGGGGACCGAACCTGTCTGATCAACGGCGAAAGGAGCAAGCCACAAAGTATCTTCGTAAGGGAGACCAGTGCTCAGATGAAATCGAGATTCGAGTGTGATGGGACCGATACGTTTTCCACGAAACAGAAGCGGTGAGTAGAGAATGTTGCGCGCTTTGAAACGTCCATCCGGATCGAACGGAGCAACGGATGTTGAGGCCTTCGACACCGGCTCCAACATTGGCACATGCAGCGGATGTTCTACGCTGAACCGCCGGAGTCCCTGTTTCTTGATGACCATGTAAGCAAAATTCTTTGTAGCCGACTCTTTGTTTGTGATGACAAGGATGCCGCCATCTTTTGCCAACGGTTGCATGTCAGTCGCGGCATCGGTCTTTACACTGCTGATGCGCTCCATCTTCACAGCGCTTGTCGCTGGTGTTTTCTGCTGCGTCAACCCGAACGCCTCGCAGGCGTCACAAGTAAGGTCAGGCCGATTAAGTTCAACCAGTAACGTGGAGTGTGGCATTAAGTCGTAAGCGTGATCGAGGACGTTGGTGCCTGCATGATCGCGCATCAATATGCGTCCGACACTGTGCGCATCGTACGGGTTAAATATCGCGACCGTGCATTGGTAATCCGACAGTGCGGGAAACGGCATCGAGTAGTGGAACGGCTTTCGAATTTGCCATTGAGGTGGATCAGGATTGGCGTGGACGTTATCGAAAGATGTTGCCGTCTGCCATCGAATGAAAGCAGAGCTGAACAGATCGCTCGCGTGCATCGTCTCGCGACCGTTGGGTCGTAAGCGAATCGTTAATCCGCCCCAAAAGCTAGTTTTCGGACGAATCAGGTCAGCCAACGGAATGACCGTAGTCTGCATGGCCGGGACTGTTAGATTGCCTTTTCCAGGTGCCAGTTGAAGCGGTGTGCCATCAGCTTCGTAAAGAAGAAGTTGATATTCAGTAGCGTCGCGCCCATCACGATGGCCATCGCGACCGATGAACGTGTCAGAGGTTAGGACGAGTTCCGAATTGAGTCCCCGTTCCTGGTCCTGGATCACGAACGGTATGCACAGATCTAACCAGCAAGAGGCAGCCGGCTGTTTTTGATTCTGGATCTCCGAAATGTCGGCCTCGGCACACAGAAGTTTCTGGGACAGTATGGGCCAGGTAGCGAGGCTTGCTGTCGAGCGATAAACCAGGGAGAGAAATTTTCGCCGACCGAGGAAGTTCATTCGAACCTCCGAGGGAGAAGGGCATCTTTGGCTGCCTTTCTCGCCTTTGCTTATTGTGACTTCAGGTTTGAAAGTTCTAGCGAGGGCCGGGATTGTATGACAGGTGTCCCGTAAAGGGAAGGGATAACATGGTCTAGGTAGTGGTGCAGTTTCAAGTCTCTGCGTCACCTCTGCGTCCTCGGCGTCTCTGCGGTAGAAATGGCTTGAAATCTATAACCGCTGAGACGCCGAGGACGCAGAGGTGACGCAGAGAAGAACTCAAACTGCACCAGTACTCATGGTCTAAGTAATAGCTTAAATTGTAGGGGCGGCCACGGAGGGCCGCCCCTACAGCTATTCCCTCGGGAATGACGTCAATCTATTCCCCAGACTCAGGCAACGACTTCAGATATTCCACGAGGTCGAGCTTCTCCTGCGCCGTTAATCCAAGACTGAATCGCGTGTTGTAGTGATTGACCACGTCAAGCAAAGTCGCGAACCGTCCGTCATGATAGTACCGTCCCTTGTTTGCCGGATTCATGAAAAGACCGTTCTCGCGAACAAAGATGCCGGCGAGGTTCATCGTCTTGTAAACACCATCAGGTGCGCGATCAGCCTGGAAAGAATCGATACCAATCTCAGCGGGCGTATGTAGGTTCCAGCCTGGTTCAGTCCACAACGGCTCGACGTGACAGTCATTGCATTTCGCTTTTCCGCTAAACAATTCGTCACCACGCGCGGCCGCGGCTTCGTTAAAGTCCACACCTGCTTGTGGCGCCGGAGCCGGAATAGCAAGTTGATAGAAATGGAGCTCAGGCAATTTCTTCGTAATCAGATCCTGATCGGGATCAATATGTGGCAGATCGGCAAAGCCGTTAGCAGCGGCGATGGGAAATTTTGCTGCGTTGTTCAAGCGCGGATCAAAAAATCGTCCTATGCCGTGCATCTCCAAGGCAGCTACAAAGGCATTCCAATATGTGGTTGTGCCCCATGCCCCCGTCCACGTATGTTGATTGTAACCAGCTAAGCCAAACGCGTTCGGTAACAATGTCGCCCCCGGAACATTTGTGCCAGTCACAACACCATCTGTGACCTGCTGCGGGTTGAAGGCCTTCCCGTCGAGAATTAATTCCGCGTCGAACTTGCCAGGTCCCCAACTGTTCAGAACAGCCCGCACAGTTGCGTCGCTCACGCCAAGCAGATTAGTGAACGGACTGAGATTTGGCGCTGCCGCGACGATCTTGCCCACATCAAGGTCTCGGTTGGCCCAGCCATCGAGTCTGTCTCCGATAGCCACGGCGAATGAGTTGTTAACCGTCGAATGACAGAGAGCACAAGTGATTCCCACTGAGTTGAGATTGTTACCGTCAAAGAACCCTTTAATTCCCAACACCGCATCAAGTTTGAGCAAAGCGACTGTCGTTGCCGGGTCATTAAGATTGACTTTGCCTTGTTTCAATTGATTTATCAGTGGCTTAGGCAGCGCATTGATGTCCACTTTAAGTCCCAAACTCAAGGCAGTGCTTGGACTGATACCTGGACCCACTCCCCCCAAGGATGCGCCTTTGATCGCCTGATGAAGCTGAAGGGAACCGCCCCAAAAGGCCTGGTCCCCGAAGGTATCAAAGCGGAATGTTTCTCGTCCGTTTTCGAGAAGCTCAATTGCGTTCATAGCAATCTGAGCGTCGAAATCGCGTCGACCTTTCGGAACAATCTGAATGCGTAAGCTTTGTTCCTTCGACTTACTTTGTGCGCGTGGCCCTTGTGCGCGTGTGAAGCTTAGAATTGGCAGTCCTACAGCAACTACCGTCAACACTATTACTAAAACAAAAAGAAATCGCGTTCTCCTGCTGAGCTGCGCGATTCGTTCGTTAGTTATCACGACTCTCCTGTTCAGGTGATTGTGCATTGACCCTCCTTGTCGATTTACATCGAGTTCGTTTGTTACTGCGGACTATGCTCGCAGGTTGCGCGGCATTGCTCGCGCATGTCGGTATGTTCGTTATTTGAACTTGTCAGGAAATTGTTTGACGATTCCCATCGTCAAGTGATCAGCCATTTTTAGGATTTGCTGATGAACTGCGTCATAGGCCTTAACGTCCGCGGCCCAATCGCCATGCAGTCGAGCTACAGCCTCCTGCGTCGTGAGATCGAGATGTTCCTTCATCATCGATCTCATTTCCGCTTGCGGCCAGTTCTTCGGATTTGCGCTACTCAGGAAATCGGCTATTTGGTCGGCATTTGCGAACCAGCGCTTGTTCGCATCGGTGAGTTTTGCCTGATCATTGGCCTTTGCAGCCGCAACGACTTCTGCGGCAGTCGTAATGTGCTCTTTCAAAAGCGCCGTGAGTTTGTTTCCCGCCGGTTCACCGTAAAGAGGTTTGATGGCATTGCCTATATCCACCTGGTTTTGCAGAAGTCGCTCTGTGGCTGTCGCCTTATCCGGTAGATCAGCAACGGCGCTGATGATAAAGACGCGCGTCCAGGTAATGTGATCTTCCCAAAGCTTTCGCATTGCATCGTGTAATGCAGCTTGCTTCGACATTTCGTGGCCATCTCGGACCGAGGCTCGGACCGAAGCTCTCGACGAACCTGTGGTGATGAACGAAAAAATCACTGAAAGCGCAACCGCACAAAACGAAGCGCGTTGAAGGTGTCGGTTCATTAGAAATTCCTTTCCTGCTCGCACAATGACAAACAACGGATGCTGCAATTGGATGTGCAGAACCTACTCTCGTCGGGGGTTTGTTGAAGGGAACGAGGGTGGGTTTTAGGTTACGCCCTAATACTGGATTTGTAAAGCTGTTCGCCTTATGAAATATTGCAGAGCCGTCGAGAATTTCTTGAGAATTCTCACCGTGCGGAATAATTACTGTTACCGTGTGTTTTAGACTTAATAGCAGTTATTCCCAAAAGAGAGATGGGTCAATCATGACAGTACCTCGTGGGTTTCAGGGACTACACTTTCCCTGTGAGTGTGTGTCGGCGGTCAAAGACGATTACAGCGATCCCTGGGCGGAGATCGCCAAACACAAGCTTCTACCAAACGGAACCAAGGAAGAGATTCTCAATCTCGTTGCGCAGGAGCCAAAAACGATATCGCAACTGGCGGAAGCACTGAAACTCGCGCCGCCAAGCGTTTACACTCACATCAACGACTTAATGAAAAGTGAGTTGCTACGC
>DATJKB010000527.1:0-8203 GCA_035491875.1 Pyrinomonadaceae bacterium
TACCCGTTTCACTTCAAAACCCAAACCTTTAAGTTCGGCCGCCACCGAAACGAGGTCGATTTCGTCACGTGGTCCGATCTTGATGTAGTGCTTGTAGCAGATTCGATGTTCTGGATCATCATCGAACGAGGCGGTGGCGCCCCCACCGGTAATAGCTTTAATCTCTGCTGCTTTTGAGACCAGCACGTCGAGGTTAATAGCACCAAGATCGTTGAGTTTGCGCAATACTTCGACTGCCTCGGTGTTACGGCTAAGTTTTGCGGCTGTTGCTTGTGCTTGTTCTGCCATAAGGATTCTCCATTTGCGAGGTGGAGTTAAGAGTAGTTGGGGGAATTGAGGGTGAGGACTCTAACGCTGCCGTCGTATCTAGTCAAGAGAATCAGATGCTCCCGACAAAATGAAGGGGAGACTTCGCAGCCTCCCCCCGCTTGGATCTAGTCAACCATCTTGAACAGATTACTAAATTGGAGTGAGATGTAACCCCAACGCCCGGACTACGATCTTGTCGGCAGTGTTGCCGAAGTTCACACGCAAGCTTATGAGCACCTCTCCGGCGGCAGGATTCACTGTCGTCGCGGTGCTGTCCACGCAGATCGGTCCTGGATTGGTTTGATCGGTCGCGTCATCCAACAACACAGAAGCACTTGAAGGCGGTGTTTGAACCTGTGCCAGCCGAATTTGGCTGATGAAGCTCCTCTTATTAGACAATTCGTAACACACGCGCACACCACGAATTGAATAACCAGGAGGTACTTGCAAGCCCATGTGTACGACCTTATTGCCACCTCCTTGAGCGTTCTCTCCGGTCGTGGTGGACTGAATCACCAAGCCCGTGAGCCCACCTCCAACGCCAGAGTTAACCGCATTGAAGGATGTCGTCACACTTGGATCGCCGGGCAACAGATCAAAGTGATTGACCCACATGATCGTTTTCCTAATTAATTTAGGGTCTTTCGTGGTCCCTGTTGCTGAGACTTTTGTTGCTCGCTTTTTTGTCGCTTTTTTCTTAGTCGTAACCATTTTGATTCTCCATTGTTGAGGTGGCGTGGTTGAGGCAGTCTCAAGCGAGGACACCACGCAACGGATAAGATGTTGAAGCCCCTCCTGGCTCTGATCGTCTTTGTGATTTCCCTTTGATGATCAAAGCTCACTGCTACATCTCGACACGGCAAAGTGCCGAGAATTGGCTGCAGCTAGTGAAAGAGCACAGCGGATTGTAGCGGGAAAAATGTATTTGTGGCACTTATTTCGGCGCCGCGCGTTTACGTTGCTTAGCCAGATTTCCTTTGGAGGTAATGAAAATGAACCGCAGAGTCTTGTCGATCCTATTACTGGTCAGCTTTGGTTTGCTTGTCGGAATCATTGTTGACCGTGCAGCCCCGAAATCCACGAACGCCCAACAAGTCGTTAAGGATGAGAGTGAGAGGTGGGAGTACGCTGTTATTTCTAACGTCAATTGGGATTCTGAGAGAAAAACCTATTACGCCCGGATCTGTTACTTTCGAACCTCGGGGTGTCAATACTCTGATATACAGGCGCCTCCATTATTGGGCGGTGATGCGGAGGACATGGGGACAATCAAGATGTTTGCAAGAGCCGCCGCGACTTTGGGCCAAAGCGGATGGGAGCTAGTTGGGGAAGCAACGATCGGTCGTTCTCAAGATGGCCGCCTATTCTTTAAGCGTCGACAAAGATGAACCCCACAGATCATTCCTCTTGTCTGGTGGCTAGCGTGTAACGAAATGCAACTTGCAGTGTAGCGGAGATTCTCTGCGTAACCTCGGCGTTCTCTGCGGCTCGGCGGTTTTCATTTACGTTCCGAGCGATCAACAAAGCCGAGATTCGAGAACCTGGCTTCACCGTCTTGTTGAGTACTGGGACGATGAACGACACCGCCGAGCCGCCGAGCCCGCAGAGGTTACGCGGAGAGTTGAGTTCTTAGGTTTCTAAGAAGTCAGAGTGGTCGCACCGGTTCATAGGCTTTTGTATGCAGCAGTGATATAACCCTTTGCTCTTCACTCAATCTGTCTCTGGAGGTTCTCATGCTCACCACTTCCTTCGCTTCACTCTCTATTCCCGTACGTAAATCTCTTCTAATGCTTTTCGTCCTGGCGATCTTTATGGCCTTTACGGCTTCGGTCTACGCCGCGCCAAAGTCTGGATATAAGTCTTTCATTGTCGGCAATTCGCAGGATGCTCCAGCTTCGTCAACTCTAAGTCCGGGATTGGTATTGATGGGAGGAGGTCTCGACGTCGATGAGGCATTCCAATGGATGTGCCAGCGTGCCGGCGGCGGTGACTTCGTTGTCATTAGAACCAGTGGCACAGATGCCTACAATCCTTATATTCAGGGACTGTGCCCGCAAATGGACTCGGTGGAAACAATCATCATTAGCAACGTCAACGGCGCAAACGCAGCTTACGTAAGCAGCCAGATACAAAACGCGGAGGCACTTTGGATTGCAGGCGGCGATCAGTCGACGTATACAGCGTTGTGGCGTGGGACTGCTCTTCAGACCGGCGTGAATTATCTGCTTAATACGAAGTTGGCGCCTGTTGGAGGAACCAGCGCCGGGCTCGCAGTTCTCAGCCAGTTCATTTACACCGGAGCGAGAGGCTCGGTGACATCGAGTCAGGCACTAGCCGATCCGTTTCATCGTTACGTCACACTTGAACGGGACTTGTTTCAATCTTCACTTGGAGCCGACAAGCTTTACGATTCACATTTCGTAACGCGCGATCGCATGGGAAGGTCCTTGGTATTTTTGGCGCGCATTATTGATAACGGATGGTCCATGCAACCGCGGGGAATCGGGATCGACGAACACACCGCAGTCCTCGTTTTACCGAATGGTAGCAGTTCGATGGTTGGAACAGGCGCGGCTTATTTTCTTCAGTCGCCCGGTCCGGCCCAGGTCCTATCTTCTGGAGTTCCACTCACGTATCTGAACATTGGTGTTTATAAAGTTCCGCAAGGAGGCACATTCAACTTCTCAACCTGGACCGGCACAGGAGGAGTTGCTTACACGCTAAACGTAAACAACGGATCAGTTACGTCCACACAGGCAGGCGGGAATATCTACTAAGGCCCGTGAAATATTTTCCGCCTCCCGTGCATTTAGATCGATGAGTTAAGAAGCGGGATCCGCGGTGAAGGAGACCTGAAACCCCATGATGTCTGACACCACTCATGTCAAACCGTTGTTTCATTTGCGCTTCTCCGTAAAACCCATTCTTCTTCAGTCAATCGCTTTGGCCTTTGTGGCCATTGTGATCGGTGTAGTTCCTGCAACAGTCCGGTGTCAGACCAGCAACACATCAAGCGATACGAAGCAGAATGATCCAAGCGACTCGACGTCCGGAATTCGAGGACATGCGAACGAGCTTGGTGTATGGGGCGGAGTCTCGTTTCATTCACCGACTCTCATCGGCAAAACTCCAGACGCGCGGTTTGGGAATATCGCATTGCGTTACGGGCGTGTTCTTGCTTCTAACGAGTCGGTGGCGTTTCAGTGGACCATTGATGCCGTGCCACTGTCGATCCTATCTATCAAACGCCTGACTTTTACGCAGACTTCACCAGGGACGTTCACGCTGACGAGCACGCGAGACAGTGCGTACGGTGCGGGCTTGTCACCAATCGGATTCAAGTTTAATTTTCGACCACAGCGACGCGTGCAGCCCTTCGCGAATACTACTGGTGGCTTTCTCTTTTTCAACGAGGACGTCCCTGTTCCTGGAGCAGCGCGGTTCAATTTCACCTTTGATTTCAGTGGTGGAATTCAAGTCGTGAATAGCTCGCGACGAGCCTTCATGGTTGGCTACAAATACCAGCACATCTCGAATGGTTACCATTCACCAATAAACCCGGGAGTTGATCTACAGATGATCTTCGCCGGGTTTTCTATTTTTCGATGATGTTGAGGATCAATGAATAGTCGAGGCGTTTCATCGGTACGTCTCTTCCGCGCACGTGCTAATTTAAAACGGTTATTGATCCGATAATCCAGCCGACTACTGAGGGACTCCTTTTGAGTCGCATACGTTTATGACTATTTCGGATGACGGGACCATGAAGGATATCGTTATCTATTCTCACCGATGGTATCTGAAGATGGCAGGAATTTGTCTGTTAATGGTTGGTCTCTCTATTTACCCTCTTATCTATCCGTTCGAAATAACTGGTCAGGATGCGGCGGGACGGTTCTTTAAATCGATCACGCCAGAGCTCTTTTATATTAGTACTCTGTTGTTCAGTTTGCCTTTGTTCTATACCTGCTATCGTCTTTTGAAACGCTCGCCGGCTTTGATTATCAGTCAGCAGGGTATCTTTGATAATGCCTCGATCTTTAGCGCAGGTATGATTCGGTGGGAGGAAATCAAAAGTCTGATTATCTATAGTGTGATGGATAACCGAATGCTCGGTATCATTCCCGTCGAT
Source organism: Pyrinomonadaceae bacterium (assembly GCA_035491875.1). GTDB lineage: Bacteria > Acidobacteriota > Blastocatellia > Pyrinomonadales > Pyrinomonadaceae > PSRF01. Next base: position 4,442 of record DATJKB010000527.1, read on the forward strand.
ATTGAACCGATCCTCGCACGTCACTCAAGGGTAAAGAGATTCTTGCTTAGTACAGGTAACGATCCCTCGGCCGCACCATTTGCGATACCAGAAGACCTTTTGCCTATGTCGCTCGAGGAGTTACTGGCGAATATCGAAACGTATCGAAACAACCGTTCGCCAGAGATGAGTGATTGATTATGGTGTTTTTAGGCGTGCATCAAGGTCAGCGGTCTGTCCGATATAAAAGGTTCCCTCTTGTATTCTTTCGAGAATATAAACCCAAAACATAAGGCTATCTACAAGCCATAAGGAAAAAGGGGAGGCAAGCCCAGCCTCCCCTTTCTTAGATTTTGTGGCTCCGCAGGTAGGACTCGAACCTACAACCCTTCGGTTAACAGCCGAATGCTCTGCCATTGAGCTACTGCGGAATAACTGTTCTCGCCAGCGAAGAATCTCTCCGCTAAAGCGAACGGTTTTTATAGCAAATGGGTTCAAGAGCGTCAACCTGAGCCCGTTTTGAAGTAGTGTCACTTTGAACATCAGACGCGCCGCTCAGCAACGCAGCGGGAAAGACAGCTCAAACAAATGAAATCAGCCGCATGGATTCGTAAACCTACAATAAATCAGCTGTTAATCCCGACGCGTCGGGCTTGTAGGTTATGTCTTGTAGATAAGCCTGATGTTCTGGGTTTATATTCTCGAGAATACAAGAGGAACCTTTTATGTCGGACAGCCGCTGACCTTGATGCACGACTAAAACACCATAATCAATCAGATTGTTTTGAGGCGCTTCTCGCACAGTTATCACTCAATATCAGGAGACCCGAAATGCACATCGAATCCTTTAGCTTGTGGGTCAATAATAGAAATCTACGCAAAGGTTTCTTTCCGCAACGCGAGTGGCTACTGATTGCCGGCTCAATTGTCTTATGCGGCGTAACTCTAAGCTGCAACCGCTTATCGTCAAGGACGGGTGCAGGGACTTCGGCAAGCAATCTATCTGCAAATCGTCTTTACCGCGAGTTTAGGGACAACCCAATTGACGCTACGAACAAATATCGCGGCAAGACAGTCGCGGTGGAAGGACTCGTCGGTAAAATCATCCCGTCAGATCATGGTGACGCCACTGTACATATTCCCGATCATAGTGACGCCGCTGTAAATCCCAATGACGCGAATCGCGCCATCATTGCCACCTTTCCCCGTCAGGATGACTTACGCGGAATCCGTACAGGCGAGAAAATTCAACTTCAGTGTGCTTTCGACAAATATGAGTTTAACAGTGTGTCGATGAGCTTCTGCACGCTGGCCAAACCGGAAAATGTTGGTCCAGAACCTGCAATCGTTGCTTCCAATGTTCCTTCAGCTAACCTCCTGTATCGGGAGTATATAGCGAATGAAAAAGCAGCCAGCGCCAAATACGACGGCACCAACGTAGAGATTGAGGCGAGACTGGGTAATCAAATTAAGACTGACGATGGGGGCGCAGCGATTCACATTGCCAATGATGGGAATCAGAAGGCTCTTATCGCCAGCTTTCCTGACGCCTCCGCGGTAGCCGGGATTGAGCAAGGGGAACTCTTTCGGCTTCGCTGTCGAGTCAGGAAATTCGAATATCAAATCTTATGGTTGGAGGCTTGCGAAATTGAGCGCTAGACCAGCTTGCTTGACTCCCACAAATATCTGACACCACCTGCCACCTGACTAATTTTTACTGCGCTAGCATCCGTCTGCTACTTATCGACCTCTGAGTCAGTTCTACGATTAACATCTTATTCCCCTCGGTTTTTTGTGAAGATGCAGCTGCTCAGCAATTAGGCACAGTCGTTGCCAACACAACGCTGGTTGATATCGAAACGACTGGAGACTAGTACCGTTGACTAAAAAATATGCAGCTATAACGCTTGCGCTAATCATGATCGCATTGAATCTCGCGTTGCCTTCACAGGCGACCGCTCAATCGAATACAGATATTGAGAAGGTTCGCGCGAGAGTGCAGATGCTCTCAGCGTCAGGAGACTCGAAAGTCGAAGTCAAGTTCGTTGATAAAACGAAGCTGAAGGGCTCTATCACCTCCGTTGGACCAGCGTCCTTTAATCTCACAGATTCAAAGACTGGAACGTCACACTCGATTGCATATTCGGAGGTTGATAGCGTCAGCAAAGCCAGTGGTGGCGTTTCAACGAAGACCTGGTTGATCATAGGTGGCATAGCAGCAGGAGCCGTCACGACGTGGCTGGTTGTAAAACCGGCTGTTTGTGATGGAGGCGCTCAAACGCGCGGGATTTGCTAGTGATGTCTCTTTGCCTTTCTCTTCTCATCTCCGTCGCTCTGATGTGAGTTGCCTAATGTGGAGGTCCCTCATTGCATGCGCGCTTGCGATCGTCCTTACCAATCTCTTGTATTTACCGACAGCCGCCGCGAAGCCGAGCGGTAATAAGGAAGAGCGGAAACTGGAAAAACTAAAAACTGGCATTCGCAAACTGGGAATTGGTTCGGACGCTCGCATCAAGGTCAGATTAAAAGACAAAACTGAGATTTCGGGACACATCAGTGAGGCTGGCGAGGACAGTTTTGTAGTGATTGATGCGACCGGCAAATCGAACTTCGTAGCCTATCGGCAAGTCGCTCAGGCGAAGGGCAACAATCTCTCATCAAAAGAGAAACTTGCGATCACACTCGTCACCGTGGGAGTGATCGCTGTTCTGCTGCTGATTGCCGCCCCCAAGTCCTAATCTATCTGGCTTAGCACTCAACCGAATCGAAGCGTTAACGAATGTCCGATATGCTTTCAGCCTTGCCGTTATGGTTGAATTAATTCAAGCTACCCGAAAATATTCACGCGAATACCCCCAACGGCAGTTGGGGGATCGTTCAAACCCAACCTATTACTCGCGATGCACCACACTCTAACGCGCCGCGAGCAAACTTGAATAATAAAACTCTACTCAAACCGCGGCGCGGCAGGTTTCTTATCACTTGTGTTGTAGGTTGGACGTGAACCATCCCCAACTGCCGTTTGGTGGTATTCGCGTGACGGAGCGTTGAGCGATTCTCGGGTAGTTGAAATCAACTCAACCTCAACAAGCTGAAGAAGCATATCGGACATTCGTTAAATCATTCTGTTAAGCTTGAGTAATGTGGGATGTCGACGACAAGCTGAAGCGTATCGGACATTCGTTGAATCATTCCGTTAAGCTTGAGTGAGATCGGATGTCGATAGCAAACTGAAAGGGGACGAAATGGGCGGGACACTTGAGAAAGCCTTTGGTTACCAGGGCGACAACATGAATCTTCCAGTGCAAGACGTTGCGACCGCCATACCCTTCTACGAAAACGTACTTGGCTTCCGTGTGTTGTCACGCAGTGATACGCCGCACAATTCTGCCGTGCTCGCTCGCGACGAGATTCAGATCCGACTCGCAGAAAATGGGGGCGATCCCACGCAGGATGGTTGTGCCTTCCATGTAAAGAATCTCGATACGCTGTTTGCAGAATTTAAGAAGAACGGGCTTCAGAAGGAACTTTCCGACTTCAGCAATGAGGAACGTGGCGGCGACGCCTGGAAAGTGTTCTATGTGGTTGCGCCGGACGGACTCTGTTACTGGTTTGGTGAGCGACAGTCGCGCTAGTCACCAACATCAAAAGGCGATGATCGTCTGGACCATCGGCACCCAACCGTTCATGCCCGCGGTATACGGAGTAAACGCCCCGCTATAAGGCGCTCTGTTGACACGCATCAACTCACCGTTGAGCCATAAGCGCTCGGTCGGAAGGAAA
>DATJKB010000528.1:0-3347 GCA_035491875.1 Pyrinomonadaceae bacterium
GATTCGGGATAAGGGAGAGGACTTATCAAGACTGTATGAATGACGCTGAACATCGCGGTGTTGACGCCGATACCCGCAGCTAGCGTCGCGACCGACAAAAGCGTGAACGCGGGATGCATACGCAACCAGCGAAAACCGTAGATGAAATCTTGGAGCAAATGGGTCATTGGTGTTTGGTTTGTCTAGTAATCAATCCGATCCAATCTCTTCTGCACACGCCCGCGTTCGTATTCAGAAGTGATTGTTTTCGCCGCATTGTTCAGCGCGGTGCGAAGACGTGGCTCAGACTGATATCGATTGAGCGCGTCGATTAAGAAACTCGCCTTTTCGTAATCAGACTGGATCCGCGACGCCGACTGCATCGCATCGACGAGCGCATTTGAATTCAAGCTGGCGACCTTGAGCAGTCCTGATAGAACTCGTCGATGTTCGTAATCGGAGTTAATGGAATTCAACGTATTGAACCACTCGGCGCGCAAACGATCGTCCGCGTGATATCGATCAGCCGCTTCGATTAAGAACACAGCCTTCTCGTAGTCTGACGAGATCAAGCGCGCGGAATTGGCCATTGCTGACAGCGCGTTCTTTGTGGGCTGTTCTTTCCTGAGCAGGTTGGTCAATGTTCGGCGACGCTCGTAATCAGAACTGAGTCGATCGAGAGCGGCAAAGAACTCCGGTACCAACTCGTCTTTCGAAGCAAAGACGTTTGCAACTTGAGATAGAAGCTGTGCGCGTTCGTAATCGCTATCTATCGTTTGCGAAGCATTGCGAATGGCTGTCTTCAGATCGTCGTTGGAGAGACCGGGAACTTGGAGAAAGGCCTCGAAGTAAATGCGCCTGACGTAATCACCCTTGATATGAGTTAACTCTTCCGCAAGCCCGCGAGCGCCGCGCTGCTTCAGGATCCGTTGCACTCGATTGCGCGCATCTAAGCCACCCTGACGTACGGCCTGGAGCAGCACAGTGCGCAACCATTCGCGACCCTCATTGTCGAACTCGCGCGTTCGACCATCGACTGAGTATTCGCGCTTCAATTCACCTGCAGCTCCGCGCGTGACTTGTAGTCGGAAAGTGCGTGGACCACGGCTGTCGAAGATCTTCAGGGCGCCGTCTCCCGGAATGTTAGAGACATCCGAATAGTCGTCGTTGAACTCAACCTTGTTCTCGACGCGCACTTCGATCTTCTTGCCGTCGTCGCTATTGATCCAATTCCAGTTGGAGCGATCTTGGTGCGACTCGGTCTTTTGTCCGGCAGCGAGGCAACTTAATGTCAGGATCAAAACGGTAGTGAGAATTAATTTGAGTTTCATATGTGTTTCCCCTCTCTTAGCCTGCGAAGCAGGCGTGAGCATAAAGCCTGGGGCGTCAGCCCCAGGTTGGTGGTGTTTCAAGTCCGAGCCCGCTGAGCGGGCGAAGGAGCTGCGGACTCAACGGCTGCCGCCCGTTTCACGGGCTCGCTGAAATGAACCGCAATCCTCCTGGGGCTGACGCCCCAGGCTTTAAGCTGTCCGCCTGCTTCGCAGGCTTATTCCGATCTCAACGCCGTTAGCGGATCGACCTTCGTGGCGCGTCGTGCCGGGAGATAAGTAGCGAGCAGCGCCACAAGCAAAAGAACCGACGCAATTGCAGTAAACGTCAGCGGATCAGTTGGCCTAACGCCAAAAAGCATTGAACTCATCAATCGAGTTAGACCAAACGCGGCCACTAATCCGATTGCCACACCCGCCATTGCCATCTTCATTCCCCGGCTCAACACGAGGCGCAAGATATCTTTGTGACCCGCGCCTAACGCCAGCCTAATTCCCAGCTCGTGTGTTCGTTGGCCTACGAGGTATGAAATCACTCCGTAGATTCCCAGCGCCGCGAGTAGGAGTGCGACTGAGGCAAACGCCCCGAGCACGATCATCGAAAACCGACGCTGAGCGAGTGTGTCGGCAATCACTCGACTCAACGTCTGGACATTCGACACTGCATTCTGATCGTTCTGCCTTTGAACCGTTGAGCGAAGCGCAACGAAGAAAGGCGACGCTTGGGTACCGTTGCCTTCTCCGTTGAATCGCACAACTACTCCAACACTTCGAACGGGCAGGTCGTCGTCTGGCAGTCCGCGAAACGGCACATAGAGTTGCGCCTGCAAGCTATGTTTGTCGTCTGTATCGAGACCCCACTGCTTCACATGACCCACGACACCGATGATTTGCAGCGGAGTTTGTTCATTTATAAAGATGCGAGCTCCAATGGGATCCTTATCTCTGAAATGTTTTTTTGCGAAGGCCTCATCGATAACAGCCACGGCTGGACCACGTTCATCGTCATTAGCATTGAAGAAACGACCTTGCTTAAGCGGAATGCGCATCACGTTGAGGTAGTCAGTGTCGACCGTATAGATCAGAGTCTCGGGCATCTCACTCGTGCTAGCCGGCTTCGGTTGACCCTCAATCCAAAAGAACAGATCGTTCTCGGAGTACATCGGCAAAGCGTCTGCGGAGAATGAGACAGACTCAACGCCTGGTGTTGTTTTCATCTTCTCATTTAGATCGCGGAAACTCGTGCGAACTATTTCGGGCGTTGAATCGCGCATCCACGTCGGAAGTGTCAGGTCGAAGACCATCACGTTGTCAGCTTTAAAACCCGGATCGACATTCCACAATGCATTGAGTGTGCGAACCATTAATCCAGCACCGATCAAGAGCACTAAAGCGAGCGCCATTTCAACCGCGACAAAGACACCTTGAACGCGCGCACGAGCAGCACTCGCACCACGACCACCTTCTTTTAGTGTGTCGTTGAACCGACGTTGTGAGGTCTTCAATGCTGGAACAATCCCGGCGAGTATTCCGGTCAGCAGCGAAACACTGAATGTAAACAGAACCACGCGACGATCGAGGGCGATCTCTCCGGCTCGCGGTAGTGAGGTTGCTAAGCCTTTGAGTGCGAGGCCGGTACCCCATGCAGCAATGCCGAGTCCGAGCAAGCCACCGATAAGGGCGAGCACAACGGTTTCAGTTAACGACTGTCGCAGCAAGCGCCAGCGGCCGGCGCCAAGTGCTGCGCGAATCGCATATTCGCGGGCCCTGCTCGACGAACGCGCCAGTAACAAGTTGCTCACATTCACGCATGCGATCAGCAAGACGAAACCAACAGCAGCCAGCAACGTCCAAAGAATTCCCTGGACCGAACCAACGAGGCGTTCCCTCATCGGAATAACTTTCGCGCCGTTTCCTTTATTAGTAGCTGGATAAGAAACAGCCAGTGCCTGCATGATTCGATCGAGATCAGATTGTGCTTGCTCGACTGTCACGCCGGGTTTAAGTCGACCGACGCCGGTTATTCCGAGCGCAGCGGAG
>DATJKB010000529.1:0-3160 GCA_035491875.1 Pyrinomonadaceae bacterium
CAGAGCTCTCAGCAACGATGTGCTATACAACGGCACTGGGTTCGGCGGTACGACGGCAGTGATTCAAACTGACGGCCAAAACAGAAACGCCGGCAATACCACGCCCGGCGCACCCGGTGGTGGTCTAATCACCGTTCACTAAGGCCACCAGACTTTCACGCATCTGGTTCAACTCCCCGCACACCTTGCAGGCGTGCGGGGAATTTTCTTTAATCGGTGTAATCTGTCGCTGTAAACTCTTAACGGAATGAAACCCATCATCAGGGCAACGAATGTTGCCAAGCAGTATCAAATCGGTTCGAGCCATGACTCATATACGACGCTCCGCGACACATTGGCGGAGCTTGTTCGGTCTCCACTCAAACCCTTCAGAGCTAGTCCACGCAACCCTACAATCATGGCGTTGCGCGATCTTAGTTTTGAAGTGACGGCTGGCGAAGTAGTGGGGATTATTGGCCGCAACGGCTCAGGTAAGTCGACACTTCTGAAAGTACTTTCGCGTATCACTGCACCCTCATCTGGTCGGATTGATCTCCGTGGACGAGTAGCGAGCTTGCTCGAAGTGGGCACCGGCTTTCACCCTGAATTGACGGGTCGGGAAAACATTCATCTAAATGGCGCGATCCTCGGGATGTCGCGCAGTGAGATTCTACGAAGGTTTGATGAGATTGTGACCTTCTCAGAAATTGAGAAGTTCATTGATACGCCTGTTAAGCGTTACTCCAGTGGGATGTATCTACGCCTGGCCTTTGCGATCGCCGCGCACCTGGACCCGGAAATACTTTTGGTCGACGAAGTCCTCGCCGTCGGCGACTCTAGTTTTCAACGAAAATGCCTGAATAAAATGGATGATGTCAGAAGCGCGGGTCGTACGGTCTTATTTGTCTCGCATAACATGTCGGCGGTTGTTCGGTTGTGCCCTCGAACCATCGTGCTCGAGAGCGGCAACATACTCTACGACGGACCTTCACACGAAGCGATTGGGTTTTATCTCGGATCGGGTATGACTACGAACGCTGCACGTGAGTGGACCGACCCAAACGATGCGCCGGGAAACGACATTGCGCGTTTGCGCGCGATTCGAGTTCGCAACCGAGCTGGCGAGAATTGTGAATACATCGATATCCACGCGCCCGTTGGGATTGAAATGGATTTCGAGGTGCTTCAGTCAGGACATGTATTAGTTCCCAATTACCACTTCATAAACCAGGAGGGCGTGTGCGTATTCGTTGCTGCTGAAAACACACAGGAGTGGCACCGGCGACCGCGCCCAAAAGGTAGGTACGTAACTACTGCGTGGATTCCCGGTAACTTTCTCGCCGAAGGTACGTTGCTGGTGGGAGCTGCCGTAAGCACGATGGATCCAGCCAAGGTTCACTTTTTTGAGCGCGAAGTTGTAGCGTTCCAGGTAGCTGATAATCTTAACAACGATGGCAATACCGCAAGAGGAGATTATGGACCGCAGTTTCCGGGAGTGGTTAGGCCGCTATTGGAATGGGAGTCGGAGCAAGTGGCTTCGGTCTCATCATATTAGCTAATGAGGGCGTGGCTACGGGGAGAGCAATTATGAAAGTGGTCATTCTAGCTGGCGGACTCGGTACTAGACTGGCCGAGGAGACGGAATTGAGGCCAAAGCCAATGGTTGAGATCGGTGGCCGTCCAATCATCTGGCACATCATGAAGCACTATGCGCATCACGGCCTCAAGGAGTTCTTTATAGCAGTTGGCTACCGCGGCGAGATCATAAAGCGCTTCTTCCTCGATTACTGTTCGTTGAGCGGCAGCATGACGGTGGATCTTTCGCAAGGAGTCGTTAACAATCATGAGAACGACTGCGAAGACTGGCTGGTCCATCTCAAAGAGACTGGACATGAGACCAACACAGGGGGTCGCGTGAAGCGTCTCGAATCATGGCTCTCCGACGGCACGTTTATGCTTACATACGGAGACGGTGTTAGTAACGTTGACCTTGCCAAGTTGCTTCAGTTTCACAAAGAGCACGGACGCGTAGCCACCGTAACGGCGGTGAGGCCACCGGCGCGATTTGGCGGACTTGTATTCTCCGGCGATCTAGTGACGGAGTTTATTGAGAAGCCACAAATCGGCGAAGGCTGGATAAATGGGGGCTTCATGGTCTTCGAACCTGCGCTATTTGATTACCTGACCGATGATGACAGCAGTCTGGAAGCGGACGCGTTAGAGAAACTCGCAGCAGACAAACAGCTCGTTGCCTTTCGGCACGAAGACTTTTGGCAATGCATGGACACCATGCGCGAAGTCAGACTGCTGGAGAATTTGTGGCGTAGCAATCCGCCCTGGAAAACATGGCCTTAGACAATCAAGCAAATAAAAGATTTTGGCAGGACCGCCCCACTCTGGTCACCGGCGCGACTGGTTTGCTCGGCGGCTGGCTCGTACGACGGCTTCTTGAAGCAGAAGCGGACGTCGTCTGCCTCGTGCGCGATTGGGTGCCACAGAGTGAATTCGTGCGAGCGCGCTTAAACGATCGGGTGAAAGTAGTGACTGGAGACGTGCGCAGCCAATCGCTACTTGAACGTGTCCTCGGCGAATACGAGATTGACACAGTGATTCACCTTGCGGCCCAGACGATCGTCAGCATCGCTAATCGCAATCCAGTCTCGACTCTTGAAACGAACATCGCCGGTACATGGGCCATGCTCGAGGCGTGCCGCCGCAGCTCTTCGGTCAAACAGATCGTAGTTGCATCGTCTGACAAAGCCTACGGTGAACATAAACAACTTCCCTACAACGAAGACGCACCATTAGTCGGACGTCACCCTTACGACGTCAGCAAATCGTGCGCTGATCTGATCGCTCAGTCGTATGCTGTTACGTATCGGCTACCGGTCGCGATCACGCGTTCGGGAAATTTCTATGGTGGCGGCGATCTGAATTGGAATCGCCTTGTGCCGGGTACCATTCGCTCCGTTTTGCGTGGAAAGCGACCTGTGATTCGCTCAGATGGAAAGTTCGTTCGTGACTACCTCTATGTCGACGACGGTGCTGCCGCGAACATGCTTCTGGCTGAACGTCTCGCCTCAGACAATACCCTCATTGGCCAAGCCTTCAATTTTTCCAACGAGAGTCAAGCCACCGTGCTGGAAGTGGCAGAACGGATCCTTAAGTTGATGCGATCTGA
>DATJKB010000530.1:0-5176 GCA_035491875.1 Pyrinomonadaceae bacterium
GTATCCCATTGCTTCAAGCAAAGCCGGATGAGTTCCACCGACCTCGGTTGCGTGAACGTAACAGTAGGCATTCTGCTGTAGCGTTCGATAATCCTGACCGAAAACGAACCCGGTGAAGATGATGCGCTTGTCACCTTTGGCTCTTGCTTTCAAATTCTTGATGTACTGTTCGGCATAGGGCGCATCACCTACTATCAGCAATCGAAAGGCAGTTCTCACTTTCTTGAACGCCTCGATTACCAGGTGCGCATTGTTCTCCGGTTCCAGGCGAGACACGTAGAGGATGTAGCGGTTGGGTTCTACTCGCCATTTGCGAACAGCCGCGCGGTCAGGTCGTCGTTCGACTTCGCCTCCGTAGGCGATCATTGTAGACGGTGCGTTGTGTTGAGCGAGGTAGTAATCCTGAATCACCTGTGCGTCAGTTACCATCTCGTTCGGCAGCAATGTGCAAAGGTATTCCGCAAGGCGGTAATACTTGCGGCCAAGCGCACCCCACTTCTTTCGCTTGTGCTCTAAGCCGTCCACATTAATGGCCACTGGAGTTCCAGTTAACCTGAGAATCGTACTAAAAGGCGCATTAGCCGCATTGCAAATAAGCGCAGCGTCGAAACGTCGGGGAACGGCATGAAGTGCGGAGAGAAAGGTATGGACCACCGTATCGAAGTACTTGTGACGAACGGTTGGAAGGATCTGCAGATTTACGCCGTTATACTCGAGTTGCCGGGGTGAAACATAATGCGAGCGGCAATAGACAGTAACTTGATGGCCACGCGCTACCAGACGAGTAGCGAGGTGTTCTGCGAAGGTCTCAAACCCGCCATAACTGGCCGGAATACCCCGTGTTCCAAGTATTGCTATCCGCATTATGCGTTGTCGATGCTAGCGTGCCGATCTAGCCTGTAACTTGTCCAGGTCCGCATTTACGTTTGCGACCTGTTCATAAACTCTCAATGTCCTTCGTGCCGTGTCATTCCAATCGAACATCTTTGCGCGTGCAAAACCTTTGACGCGCAACTCATCGCGAAGGGCTGGATTGTTTACCAGCTCTTCGATTGCCTTTGCAATCGCAGAAACGTCAAAAGGATCAACGGCCATGGCCGCATCACCAACCACTTCGGGAAGACTAGTTCGGTTACCAATAATAACAGGGGCGCCGCACTGCATTGCCTCTAAAGGTGGTAGCCCAAATCCTTCAAAGAACGACGGATATACGAAACACGTCGCGCCCGAGTACAACGCCGGCAGGTCGGATTCCGGCACGTAGCCGGTAAGAATCACCGAGTCGCCTAAGCTTGCGTCTTCCAGCGCGCGCAACGTTTCGTCGTAAAGCCACGCACGCTTACCCACAAAGACCAGTTTGGGCAGCTTATCCGCTCCCAGTTTATCGCGCAACAAACTATATGCTTTGATCAGCCGGACGAGATTTTTACGCGGCTGAATTGATCCAACGGAAAGGATGTAATCCGACTCTATCCGGTAAGTATGTCGCACACGTTGCAGTTCTTTATCGCTTGAAACCGGAGCAAAATGGGGTGAAGCGGCAATCGGAATGACCTCTACGTTTTGTTCATCAACTCCATACGTTTCGATCACGTCGCTCCGCGTATGTTCAGATAAGGTCAGCACTCGGGCTGCGCGTCGTACAGAATGACGAACGGTTAATCGTAATTGTGTGCGGCTGCGACGATGGAAGGTGTGCGGCAGGTGCTCGAAAGATAGATCATGAACGCTCACAACGCACGGACAGGGACAAAAAGGCGGGGCTGTAAACTGTACGTGCAAAACGTCGACGGGATTCTTCCGCAGTTCGGCGCTGAGGGTGAGAGGAATGCGAATTAGTGGAGTATGTGGCCGAGTAGAGCGGACTGAAAAGTTGGACCAACGCTGGTGATAGCGATCGAAGGCCTCGGCGGTGGTTACGTAAAGCGTGTAGTGATTTACACTGTCGACCCGCGCCAGCGCTTCAATAAGATTCGCGGCGTAGCTTTCGTTGCCGCCAAGCCTGGTTCCAATCGAATGAGCATCGATTGCGATACGCAATCGGAAAATCTCCGTTCAGAGTCAACGAATGTGCTCGGCCTTCACATTCGTGCGACAAGTTATTTAGTCTTCCCTGCAACTGACGCTTGAGCCTCGTCCGTTTGCTGCCCACGCGTATCGCGCTCACGAATACGCGCTGCTTTACCACGTAGCTCACGCAGGTAATACAACTTCGCGCGTCTAACGCGGCCCTTCTTCACGAGATCGATGTGGTCGATGATCGTGGCGTGAAGCGGAAATATTCTTTCGACGCCGACACCAAAACTAGTCTTTCTAACGGTGATGGTCTCACGCGCACCGCCGTGCTTTCGTGCGATAACAACACCTTCAAATACCTGGAGTCGTTCTTTGGTTTCTGATTCTTTGATCCGCACGTGAACTCGGACAGTATCGCCCGGCTGGAACCGTGGCAGGTTCTTCCGCAGCTGTGTCTCTTCAATTTTGTCCAGTTTATTCATTGATTGCTCCTTATCCCGAGCAGCGATACTTAACCAACCGGTTCACGCGTCGCGCCCCTCTATACTATTTTCTTTTTAAAAGATCCGGTCGCATCCGCCGCGTTTTTTCCGTTGCCGCTGTTTTGCGCCAGCGCTCGATCTCTGCGTGGTGACCACTCAACAACACTTCTGGGACCTTCATTCCTCGAAATTCCGGTGGTCGGGTGTAGTGCGGGCAGTCCAGCATGTCCGTTGAAAACGACTCATTCAGAGCCGAAGTCTCGCTGCCCAGGGCTCCGGGTATCAATCGAACAACCGCGTCGATAACCACCATCGCGGCCGCTTCTCCGCCCGACAACACATAATCACCGATCGAAACCTCATCGGTTACGAGCGCTTCAGCAACTCGTTCGTCGACGCCCTCATAACGACCGCACAGCAATACGACCTGAGAACTCGTGGAAAGATCTTCCGCGACGGCTTGCGAAAACACTCGACCTTGAGGCGACAGCAAAACGACTCGCGTGTCCTTTGAAAAGTCTTCGCGTCGAGACTTTCCAGTAAGCCCCTCGACCGCTTCGAAGATTGGTTCCGGCTTCAGAATCATTCCATCGCCGCCACCGAATGGCCGATCATCAACTACGTGATGCTTGTCGGTGGTCCATCTTCGAAGATCGTGAGCGGTAATGGATACCAGGCCAGCCGCCCGCGCTCTTTTCACGATGCCGTAATCAATCGGGCCCTGAAAGAAGTCAGGGAAAATTGTTATGACATCGATGCGCAGCATAATCGTTGGACCATTTCTTCTTACTTGTTTGATCGCGCCGGAAATTCTCCGGCTCATCAAACGTCAGTCAAAGATCTATAAGTCGAGAAGTCCTTCCGGAGGATCAACTACGATGTATTTCTCCTCCGGATTGATTTCTAAAACTATCGAGTCGGTCAGAGGCAAAAGGTAATCGCGCGTTTCATCTATATTCGCGACAACCAGCAGTTCGACACCGCCTGTTCGCATCACACTCTTCACTTTACCGAGTGCTTGTCCGGTTGTGGTGCGAACGTTACAACCTTCAAGCTCCCAATCGTAGTAGTGGCTCTCAGGAAGTAAAACAGCGTCTGCCTCAGGCACCGCCAGATTGTGATCGATCAGTTCCTTCGCTGATTCGATCGTGTCAATCCCTTCAAACTTCAGAATCACGCGGTCTTTTTGAAACCAGTGATCCTCAAGCTCGACGGCGCGGTGCTCACCATCAGGCGATACCGCAATCAGTTTCTTCACATTCTCAAAGCGCTCGGGGAAATCGGTTAAAAGCTCGGCGACGATTTCACCTTTCAACCCTCTTGTTCTAACGGCGCGAGCAACAACAACCAAATCCCCGTCGCGATCTTCACGCGCGCTGTTCATTCCACGATTTCTAATAGATAGCGCCGGTTGTGCTTTGCTCCAGCAATGCGGGCCAACGAACGGAGGGCGCGGATCGTTCGGCCTTGCTTACCGATGATCTTGCCTACATCCTGCTGTGCTACACGCACCTCAATGAGCATGGTGCCATTGCGGTCCAGCTCGCGAATGTCGACAGTCTCAGGCTCATCAACCAGCGACTTCACGATCATTTCGATTGCTTCGCGCATGATTACGCAGCTGGGGTCGCGGCGGCCGCTGCCTTACTGCTGGCTTTAATCAGACGGCTGACGGTATTCGTCGGTTGCGCCCCCTTCTCAATCCAGTAGTTCACTCGAGTCAGATCGAGTTTTATCTCGGCGGGATCCCGCGTCGGATTGTAAGTGCCGAGTTTCTCGAGATAGGCGCCATCCCGCTTCGACTGCTTCTCTTTCACAACGATTCGATACGACGGGCTTTTCTTCGCTCCCATACGCATTAACTTAATTGCTAACAAAACTAATCCTCCTTCGAAAAAGCAGCTAGGTTCATAGCGCTTATCTTCGTCTTTTCTTTCGTTTCTTCTTTAACTTCTTCCTTGATGGACCAGCCGGCAACGACGGCATGCCCGGCAGGTCGTCACCATTACCGGCAAAACCTGCCATATCAGGCAAGCCGGTCATCTTTCTCATCATCTTGCCCTTTAATCCACCGCCACCAAATAAACCGGAACTCGATAGCTGCCTCATCATCTGACGCATTTCTACGTACTGTTTGATCAGCTGATTGACACCAGCGACCGTCGTTCCCGACCCTCGGGCGATCCGTCGCCGACGATTGGCGTTCAGCAGGCGGTGATCATTTCGTTCCTCGATGGTCATGGAATCGATGATCGCTTCGGTGCGCTTCAATTCCTTTTCCATCATCGCCGATTGCTCATCGTTCAGCTGCGGCATCCCCATCCCTCCCAAAAGCTGATCGGGCAGCAGCTTCATTATTTTTGAGAAGGAGCCGAGTTTCTTGACCTGGCGAAGTTGGGAACGAAAGTCATCCAGCGTGAATTCGTTCTTCTGAAGCTTCTTGAGTTGTTCCTCAGCTTCTGACTGATCGACTTTCGACTGGACTTCCTCAATCAGCGAAAGCACATCGCCCATTCCCAGAATCCGCTGGGCCACGCGATCAGGATAGAACGGTTCCAGAGCATCGTAACGTTCACCGACGCCGACAAACTTTACTGGCTGTCCAGTAACTTGTTTGATCGATAGAGCAGCGCCGCCACGCGCGTCGCCATCCATCTTCGTCAGTATCACGCCTGTGA
>DATJKB010000531.1:0-3872 GCA_035491875.1 Pyrinomonadaceae bacterium
CCCAATACTCAACATCCCTGAAATCGGTCAACTCTGAAAAGCGCTCAACGTTACCAATAAACGGCAACGAACGAACCAGCGCTGAGAAGTCTCTTGTTCTTACCGAGTTGAGTATTGGGAACGTTGACGACAAGCTGAAGCGTATCGGACATTCGTTGAGAATTTGAGAGCGTGGAGACCACTCACCAGTGCCAGACCTGTTCGTAATCCTCGAAAAGCGCTGCGACGTCACCGGCCCTAATCAACTCCACACCTTCAATACAATCCTTGCTTTCAATACCTCGTGCTTCAAGATCATCTCGCACGGCAAACACCTGAATACCCTTTGTCTGGAGCCGGTTTAGATCTTGTGGCGGTTTAGCCGGATGATTGATGGCAGCATTCCCGATAATCAGCACCGGACATTCTTGCGTCGCAAGATAATTAACTGCGTTGCCGCGCAGCAGAATCGACACATCCGCGCCCGCATTTCTTAAAGCACCGCTAAGCCACACGATCGTGTCGTCTTGCTCTTCGAGCGTCCCGCGATAGGCCGTTTCCACAACATTCAGAATTTTCATCACTTCACCTCGTCGGTATCACAAGTGTATTCGTTGACTGCTCCGCCATCTTCAGAAAGTCAGCGGGACTCCCGCGCTTCACACCTTCGACAACATTGCTCGCTCCGCGTTCATCCACGCAGAGGCCGCAATTGACCCAGGTCAAGAGCGGATCACCACTGCCGATCTGCAGCAGTGAACTCACAAACGATTTGGTCGTCGGGTGATCCTCTTCTTCAACGGTCGTTCCCTTCACTGGATTCGCATGCGGGGCCTGCTCCTTCAAGGGCAAACATACAGCGCCTTCGTAAGCAAATACGTTAACGTTAATTCCCTTCTTCAAAGCGGCGGATATGATCCTCAGCGCCGTGGTTGAATTGGCCGACTCGTACGGCGGATCCATGAGGGCCAATGTCAGTGTCTTCGTCATCGCTACCTCCGTTATTGAAAAACTTGAATTGCTCTCCCACTCGGGAGCGTTCGTGGGATCAATTTGCGCAAGTTGTCAGGCTTGGCTTTTGGATCGAGCAACCCAGTGCGCACAAAGTCCACCAGTTGACGAAACTCATCGCTCGACAGCGCTATTGGTGTCGTCAAAGCCGGATCGAGACGGGCTAACACTGGCGCAATTGGACCAAGTGTCAGACGCAAGTCAGGCGCAATGCCGGCGACGGTCGGATCATATAGCGGCGCTTCAGCTGTCGGGTTCAAGTGAAACCTAATCGCATCTTCAAGCCTCGTGAACGCGCCATTATGGAAAAAAGCTGGCTGTAGCCCTACGTTTCGGATCGGTGACGTCCTGAACATATACCGATCGTTTGGATTGCTCGTGACCTGCTCTAAACCAAAGTCTTCGTTCTGGCCCGGTCCGTCGAACACAACATTGCCTGCCGCTGGATTCCCGGGAACCGGTGCAATCTGCGGTACGCCTATCACGTGTTGACGGAAGTCGCTGAACATTTCATTCGACTGGCCCGACACCGCATGACACGCAACACAGTTCGCGCGGCCGAAGAACAGCAGTGCGCCTCTTTTTTGATCTTCCGTCAGCGAGTTCTTCTGGCCACGCGCAAACTGATCGAGTGGCGCATCTGCGAAGACCAGGGTGAATTCGAATTCGGCAATGGCCTTCGCAAACATTTCATATGTAATAGGCGCGCCGTTTTTTACCTCAACAAAGATCTTGCCAAATAGTTTGCGATACGCAGGCACATCATTTATGCGATGGATCACTTCGCCACGAATGTCGAAGTTGTCGCCGGGAAACACGAAGCCAGCTGCTTCAACTCGCTCGGTCGGCGGAATGAATGCCTGCGCAACCAGTAGGTGCGATTTATCTGAAAGCGTCAGTCCTTCCGGCAATGGAAATACGAATCCGAGACTGTTGTCGAACGGATCATTCGATAGCGAAGCAAAACGTGAGTTCCACATCAGCGTCGGAAAGAACGCGGTGTTCGCCACCATTGGCGTGCGTCGCTGGTTGCGTGGTCCATGTCGATCAGGTCCGACAATGAAGTTGTTTTCAACGCCGATGGCGATCGACTGGGTGTCGCCAAAGCCCGCCGTAGCAGAATGACAACCGGCGCACGAGTTGTCGTCGTTAAGACCGACGATCGGATCGTGGAACAGGTTACGACCGAGGTCGGCGAGTTGATTATCGAGCTTTCGGCCCAGCCTTTGTTCCAACGACGCGCCCTTCCTGCCAGTGAAGCCGTGCTGATTGAGTGCCGTTGCCAACTGCTCATCGAGGTCATCGTTTTTCGCATTGCTGCTGCTGGTGACCAGCATTGCCACGACGGCGATTAGCGGTAGGAGTAGCGAGGTTGTGGAGATTTGTCTGATCGTCATAGGAATTCTCCGTGCACTGGGAGCGCGGACGTCCTCGTCCGCAAATGAGCGAAGCCGAACAGATCTGCGCGACTGCGTCGCGTTTGCGGACGGGGACGTCCGCGCTCCCAGTATTAGCCTACGGCACGCGCGAGTTCTTGAACGCGAAGATGCCGTCAGAGTTGTTCATCCAGATCCAGGCATCCAATTCCCACAAGCCGAGACCTTCTGAGTTCTCTCGCCATGCATCGTTAGATCCGGCGAAGCCCTCAGGAGCCGTGGCCGAGGCATTCAGAGGAACCACGTACTCAACCGCCACCAACACTAATCGGTTTTCGTTAGGCGCGGGCGCGTATAGCAATACTTCCGGATGCGCCGGATCAAAAGTACCGTCAATGAGTGAGAAGTTTACGTAGTGGAGTCCTTCACCTGACTCATAGATGTGGATGTTGACATAGCCGTCTTCCTCAGCTGCGGAGACGTCGTGGTACTTCGCAGTACCTCGACGAGCCTGCGCAAGCTGCCGATTCGTTTCGGCTGAAAGATTGTCTGCCGGGCTTAAAGGGATTACACCATGCACGCTGAGCGGAATGGTGCCGATCAGCAGAGAACAAACCACTGCGAAGATTGTAAGTCTGGAACGCGTCATTACTGACCTCCTGTAATTTTTTTCTAACTCATTAATGCCAAACCGCCTTTGTGTTGACCTGCACCAACGCTTCAACCAAAAACTCGATACTTGAGGGTCGTACTCCGTGGACGAGGTCTTCGGATCGAATGCCTCGTTCGGACAAAGAGAAGTCGTCAGCCAAAAGGGTGATGCCTGCCTTTACCAACCTCATCAGGTAGGGATCGTCGGCTTTGCGACGACAAGCAAGGACGCCGTTCTGCACTAGAAAAACGGTGACTTGATTGCCTCGTTGTTTGAGAGCCGCAGCCGTCTCTTCGACAAACCGCGTATCCCGCGACTCAAACGGATCTCTCGACTCAATGAAGATGAAGTTCGTCATGGTTTCCTCTCATCAAACGGATCGCTCGACTTTATGAAGACGTAGCTCGTCATGGTTTCCTCTCAGATTGGGCGGCAATCGTTGAGTGTTTTTCGCCACACCCTCTTAAGCGGGAATTCGGCCGGGATTGGCTCAAAAAATTTACTGGAGCGCGGACGTCCTCGTCCGCACTGAGCGAAGCGAACAATCTTGCGCGGACGAGGACGTCCGCGCTCCCAGTACCGCGCTCCCAGCAAGGGGCCGCACGAGCGTGGACAGAATGGACGCCGAGGGTTATAGAATTAGGCGCGAACCTTTAGAGGAGTCTCACGGA
Organism: Pyrinomonadaceae bacterium; assembly: GCA_035491875.1. GTDB lineage: Bacteria > Acidobacteriota > Blastocatellia > Pyrinomonadales > Pyrinomonadaceae > PSRF01. Next base: position 3,690 of record DATJKB010000531.1, read on the forward strand.
TGACTGAACCTTCCCCGGAGGAAGTCTCTCAACTCCTGATCGAATGGAGTAACGGCGACAAGTCGGCACTCGACAAGTTAACGCCTCTGATATATGAAGAACTCCGGCGCTTGGCCCATCACTACATGAATCGGGAGCGAGCCGGTCATACGCTGCAAACGACGGCGTTAGTCAACGAAGCGT
>DATJKB010000532.1:0-6179 GCA_035491875.1 Pyrinomonadaceae bacterium
TAAATGAACACACTTGTGAAGTGGCCTCAGTTGTGTTCCTCACCGGGCTGAGTGTTTGTCCGATTTGCCACGAGTCGCTCGATGTCGCGCCAAGTTTTCCATCCACAGTGGCCGACTACCTGCGAAGGACCAAGACGGCCAATAAGACTTACGCGACCTTTGACTATGAGACTGAACTCTTCGTGCCAATCGACGACGGCGAGTTTGTCGTCATCACAGGTAACGATGGTACGGGTCGAACATTTCTGATACCTCGTTCGCCACGTCTTTCTGAGCCAAGAGACTTCTACGAGTTGTACCAGGATTATTATCACTGCGCGGCGCCCAAGATCGGCGCAATCAATGTCACAGCGCCGGCGGTTGTCTCGAAAGCTGTTGACGGTTGGAAATTAGAGGAGCCGGGAATCTTCGAAATGTTCGATGAGCGCAAACTTGCGCGTTCGGTTTCGGCAAAACACGCCAAACAAAAACATGCAGTCGAGTCGCCTGCGCTCCCAGCGCCCGCGGTCGAGGCACCCGCTCCCCAGGCTTCGTTATCGACTCACGCCCGCGATACGCAGAAGATACCGAAGCAGATTGACGACGCTGCGGTTCCTTGTGAGCAGTGCCAGACGCCGATCGAACCCAAATATGCATTTTGTTGGAAATGTGGGCATGAGCGCGGGCAGAAGAAAGCCGTATCCGCCGATCGGCCGGAAAGATTGAGGCTTATCGTGCCCGCCGGTGAAAGTGAAGAAGAACCAGGCAAAAATCCGCAGCGGAGAAATTCATTGCTGTCACGTCCGCTTTCGTGGGCGGCGTCGTCAATGGGGTCCCCGGCACGAAAGACGGGAACGTCAAGGTCGGTGCTGAAACTGTTCGCGGTTGCTGTCGTCGGATTGCTGTTGTTTTCTGTAATAACGTTCGCGCTAGTCCGATCACGATCGTCACTGACAGAAGCTACCGTCACTCAAGCTGTGACTGGATCATCCGAAACTGTTGCACCTATCGAACAACCTCAGCCAAAGACACCGAGTTCTCAAACAAAACCCACGGCGCCAGCAGTGCGCCTGGCACTAGCCGAAGATGCAGCTCTTGAACGTTTGCGACAAATGCGCACAACGGAACACAGCGATCGTTCAAAAATGCTGCAGAAGTTTTCCGAGACAGAACGGAAGTATGCCACCGACTATCGCTTTCCCTACGAGCGCGCCAGAGTGTTAGCGATGGACCGCAAGAAGAAATCTCATGGAGAAGCTTTCGCAGCGCTCGCTCGTGCCGTGCAAGTAGCCATTCACAGTGGGAAAGCCACCGAGATGCTTCAGAACATGAACAAAGACAGCGCCGGTGATTTCCAGAACTTATCACATGGTTACCGTGAGTGGGCGCAGTTGCAGAAAGCGTTAAAAACCAACGATGCGAGTGTGGTGAGTGAGGAAGCCTTGTAAAGATTGATGATTGAAAGATTGTTGATTGCCGATCCGACTCCCGCTAGACAAAGCAACGTACAAACAATCGACACTCAAGTTCACAGAAACCACTCAACTCGAGTTGAAGACAGGTTAGGAAGGGTGGTTTACACCCCCTCAATGTCCACCACACTCAATCGTCCCAGAAAAGAGTCAACGTACAGGATCATCAGTCCCTCAATCTTCAAGGAAACAACTCAAGCTCAGATAAACGCAGTGAGGAAGGGTGGCTTGCCCCCGCTGAGATCCATAACATTCAAGCCTCGCAGAAAAGATCAAGGGACATAATCATCAGTCCTCCATCTTCAAAGAAACAACTCAAGCTCAGATAAATGCAGTAAGGAAGGGCGGTTTACCCCCGCTGAGATCCACAAATTCAAGCCTCGGCTCCAGAGTGCAAGGTACCTAATCATCAACACTCAACTTCAATGAATTAACTCAAGCTCAGATAAATGCAGTGAGGAAGGGTGGTTTACCCACGCTCAAGTTGCCCCGTAGACACCGAGCGGAGTAATCTGCAGCTACAAAAATCCTCAAGCAAGGAGCTTCCTCATGGCTCGCAAGTGGACCAATCTAAATCTTCCAGGAGCACTGCACTATGTCACTGGAAATGTCATCCACAGAATTAAAGTCTTCAGACAAAAACGCTGCTGTCTTGCTTTCTTTAAGATACTCAGCGACCTCTTAAGAGACTGGCCTGCCAAGTTAATCGCCTTCGTGGTTATGCCCGACCACGTTCACCTCATTGTGAATCCACGCGATGGGAACATCACCGGATTCTGTGGAGCATTGAAGAGTCTCACCGCAAAGGAGTTGGTGCGCATTACCGGCGATAAGCGTTTTGTGCGTGAGAAGCCTGATGACGATGGCTCCATTCACCAGGTGTGGCAAGAGGGTTTCAAAGCATTTCCCTTGTACAGCGGCTGGATGAGCTGGCAGAAGATGAATTACATCTATAACAATCCGGTTCGTGCCAAGTTGGTGAGATCGGCGAAAGACTACAAGTGGTCCAGCTTCAGAGCTTACTACTATGACTCTCAGGAGCCCTTGCCGGTAGATCATGATTGGTGGTGGCCAGAGGATGGTGAGAAGCTGAAAGAAGCAATGAAGAAGATGAGCTGGCCTGGGCACTTCAAGAAGAACCCGGAGTAATGAAGGTTGAGTGTTGTGGATCCTGAGCGGGGGTAAACCGCCCTTCCTCACTGCATTTATCTGAGCTTGACTTGTTTCTTTGAAGATGGAGGACTGATTATTATGTCCGTTGAACCTTTTCTGGAGGCTTCAGTGTTATGGATCACAGCGGGGATAAACCGCCCTTCCTCACCTGCAACTTATTCACTTGAGTTGTTTCAATGAGGTTGAGTTCGCTGTTGTTTCGCACGGTGCATTGTTCAGTGGGAGTTGGATCCTGCGAACACTCGGCCCTCTTTCAATCGACAATCGACAATCGACAATCGGCAATCGGCAATCGGCAATGTCCTATCTGTTTGCTTTCGATAGTTCCCTTGCCTGAGGCACGAGCTCGATCGCTTTCAAGACTTGAGGATCGTCACTGATGAGTACACGCTGCGCCCTCACAATCCCATACCATGCAACTGCCAGGTCGAAACGAATCTGGCGCTTCAGAAACTCACTCTGCCGCTCCACCTGCGCATCACTAAACTTGTAAGTGTCTCTGTTCTTCGCAACGAATTGTTTGAATAGATCGAAGAGCCGATTATCAACGACAAGATCCGACGCCTCGAGGCCGTGCTCGAAGTCGGGCATCCGTGTCACTTTCAGATTCTCAAAGCCCGGTAAACGCCCACTGATTGCTTCACGAACAAAACCAAACACCGGATGAACTAATCGTTGCTGGGTGGGGTTAAATAGACGCGGGTTAACCAGTCCTGCCTGATCGGGAGTAATGCCTCCGCCGTAGACCAGGCGACCACCCGCAGTACGACTCGGCGGGCCCTTCGGCGCATTCGTGTTGCGACTGTTGCGCGCCCCAACACCTCCCTGCGAGAGATAGTCGTACATGCTGGTGTTTGTGTAGTCGCGTTGAATCACTCTTCCTGAAGGTGTGTGGTAACGCGCTGTCGTCAGTGTTAAGCCGCCACCTGAATCCAGCGGATAGATGGTTTGGACCAGCCCTTTACCAAAACTCGTTTCACCAACGATCAGCGCGCGATCCTGGTCCTGCAAAGCGCCGGCAACGATCTCTGCCGCAGAGGCGGTGCCCCGATTGATTAAGACTGTCAGCGGGAAAGTCTCAGGATTGCGATTCTGCGACTGGTAGATACGCCCTCCGCCGCTCATTGGCCCAGTGCCGCGTTGATCGACGACGCGTTGGCCACTTGCCAGAAAGCGTTCAGCAACCTTGACCGCTTCGACTATGAAGCCACCGCTGTTGTTGCGCAAATCAAGGACAAGCGACGTCGCGCCGACTTCTTTCAGAAACTGAAGCGCGCCGATGAATTCATCGCCAGTCGACCGATTGAAACCTCGGGTCATGTCGACGTAGCCGATTCCGGGTCGCAGCAGATACGCATCGGGAACAGTCGGTTGCGGAACTGCATCGCGTGTAATTTCGAATGTCTCCCGTGCGCCGCTTGAAGCACGTTCGACAGTGACGCGCACAGTTGTCCCGCGGGGTCCTCTTAATTGATCGCGCACCTCGGATGATTGCTGACCAATGGTCGAATTTCCATTAACCGCGACGATTCGATCACCGTAGCGCAGTCCGGCACGAAAGGCCGGCGCCTGATCAAAGGTGGCAAGAATGTAGGTGTCACTCTTATCGCCGCTCATCCGGCGCTCGGCGATGCTGGCGCCAATCCCGTAATACTCAGAGCGCGACCACGCCGCCTGTTGCTCGTCAAACTCTTTCTTGTCGAAGTAGTTCGAATGTGGATCCAGCGCCCGCAACATGCCCTGGACCGATGATTTGAATAGTTCGTTGTAGTCGAGGCGATGACCAACGTAGTTCTGTTGAATCACAGTTAGGGCTTCGCTTAAATCCTGTTTGATTCGCGTGTCGGGTCGCGGACGTGGCCTGCGACTAGTGTCTTCAAGTGAACCCTGGTCAGCCGTCTGAGCGATGGCGATAAATGACGCGAAAACCAGGCAAAGAATAGTGGCAACTGATTGTTTGGTTCGTTTCATTGCTGGCAAGACCTCGGTAAAAGAACTGGTAGCGAGATATAACATTGCCGATTGCAGAATGACAATGGTGAAGACATTTTTGATTGAAGATTTTAGATTGAAGATTGACGATTGCTGACAGTGATTGAAATCCTTTGGAAATCGGCAATCAACAATCTACAATCCTCAATCTTCAATCTAAAATCTACAATCTTCAATCGCTGGAGCTCCCCATGACAAAACAAGTCCCCAAACACATAACCACGATCTTGACTGGCACAGTGTTTTTAAGTGTTGTCCTGGGCTGCGGTCTGACAGGAAAGCTTTTCGACAAGAAGTCGATGTTTGAAGGAACGACGGCGCAGGACGCCGGCGAGGCTTTCAAAAAGAAACTTGGTGGTCCAGTCAAAGCCCTCAGTCTTGAACTCGAAAAGGACGTTGCCGTCTTGAAAGCCCAGGATCCCAACAAGCCACAAAATGTTGACGAATACAAATACGTCAAAGGCATCGTGCTTGGTCCAACGCCCGTGCAGTTGAATTCGCTCGAACGCAATCTCGATGGAACTCTTTTCAATCTCGACGAGATCAACTTGTCGGCAACCGAAGCATTGGCAAAGGAGGCAGTGAAGAGCACTGCTGTCGACGGTGGGCACGTGACGAAGATGATGATCGAACGCGGATTGAGTCTGGACGCAGGCATGACCAAGGCAGGAACGGTGCGGTGGGAAGTGACTGTCGAAGGTACACGCGAGAATGCGTCTGCAACCGCCAACGTCAAGGGGGAGATTCTGGGCGTCGATATCTCCCAAACAGCGAGGGCCGCGAACTGGTCAGCATTCAAGGCAGAAACGCTAACGGAAGCCGTGCCGAGAATCAAACAGGCATTCGGCGGCAACATCAAGATGTTCGAGATTGCGATTTACGACAAGTACGTAATGTTCAAGGCGATTTCGCCGCGCGACAAAGAAGTCACGACTTACAAGTACGACTTTAACGGCGTTACGAGTAGCCAGCTGCACAACATCGGCGACCCGACCCCCATGTCAGTAAGGATGTCACGCAAATACAAGTTGGAAGATTTTCTTTTCGATCTTGACGCAGTGAAGCTTGATATGGCGCCATCGCTGGGACAGAAAGCTCTCGAACGCCTGGGGTTCGGTAACGGCCGTGTGGTCCTCTACAAAATAGAAACTGAAGAAGATCCATTCGCACGTAAGAATGATCTCGTAACGCAGTGGACCGTTTCGTGCCAGGAGGGTCGCAAGTCAGGAATGGTGATGTATGACCTGGCGGGGAATGAAATTAAGGTATTGCCTCCGAAGTAGCTATCATTTGGAGTGCGGCGACCTGTCACCGCTTTCACCCGCGGCGACCTGTCGCCGCTTCGCATTGACACTCAGCCTCGGTCAAAGTTTAATCCTTCTACCCACCAAAATCTCACAAGAAAGAGGAGTACCTCATGACTCCGATCAAAGATTGGCCTCACGCGCCGATTCATCGAATCAGCTCTGATGGCATTTACATGGTTACGGGAGCGACGCTTCATAAGGAGCGTCTATTCAACGCCGATGGAAAACTCAGCATGCTTGAAAACCAAATGTTGGT
>DATJKB010000533.1:0-3163 GCA_035491875.1 Pyrinomonadaceae bacterium
ACAGTCAACCGACATTCGAAAGTTTGAAGAGGTCGGCACACATTCTGCGGCGCCACGATTGGCAATCGGCGAAGCAATGCTTTTCCACAACGGTATCGGAGGCAAACGCAAAGAAGCGCGTCTCAGATATCTGTCTCGTTATTGGATGAATCGTTTGAAAGACGTGCCGAAGATTGGTTTCAACACTTCGTTCGATCCGAGCCAGTCATGTGCGATTGCCAATGTGAACGTCACTGGCGTCGATCCGACCGCCATTGGAAGTTATCTCTTCGCGAAGCACCGCATTTTCACCACGCCGATCGTTCACGATGAATTCAAAGGCATCCGCATCACGCCAAACGTCTATACAACACTCGGTGAGCTGGATCGTTTCTGTAACCTGATGGAAGACATCGCCAGGAAGGGCCTGCCCACCTAGGAACCAAGACCATTTGCCATATATCGTTTGACATTTCTCATTTGTCATTTAAGAAAACAGCCGCAGATCACGCAGATAAACGCAGATCAGAACGGAATACAAGGGAAAGGGCGCTGGGTCTTTCTCTTAATCTCTGATCTGTGTTTATCTGCGTGATCTGCGGCTGTTTTCTTAAATGACCAATGAGAAATGTCAAATTATATATGTCCAATGATTCCTGCTTCTGCCGCCTGGCTCCTGCTTCTGTCTCTTGGAACTTAGGCCCAAGTACGGGCGTAAACAAATTGGTGTTAGAATTGCCCTGCCGCCTTCAAGTCTGCCCGAAGCGGTTATTTAGGAGGTTTTAGGTTCATCATGGAAGAAACTCGAGATTCGGCGCAGTGCCCCAGCGACGCGATTTGGGATGGTTTGAAACGGCTCGGCGACATCTCATACGCGATCTTTCCGCCCGATGTCGCTCATGCGCTGGGCGATCTCAAGAAGGCTGTGCTGACGAATATCCGCGGTTGCATCGATTGGGAAATCGATTGGATTAACGATCGAGTTGCGGGCGGCGACCAACTCCGGGAAGAATGGCGGGAGAAGTGCCGGCAACAACGTTCGACCGAGCCACCGCCAGAACCAGTTGTCTAACTGAGTGGTGCTGAGAAGGTGATTGATGGAAGTCTTACTGGCTGAAGAATTTGGGTTCTGTTTCGGCGTCGAGCGCGCTGTGGAGATGGTGGAAGAAGCCGTCGAGGAAGGCGCGCGTCCAATCCGTTCCCTTGGTCCGCTGATTCATAACGCGCAGGAGATGGAACGGCTTGGCGCACAAGGCGTATCGACCATCGACACTCCTGATGAAGCTGACGCCGATACGATTGCGGTGATTCGTGCGCACGGTGTCACTCCGCAGGTTCAGCACGAACTCGAACATCGAGCCGCTAAGGTGATTGATGCGACGTGTCCTTTTGTGACTCGGGTTCAGCATCTTGCAGAACGGGCGGCGCGCCAGGGCCGCGACGTCGTTGTAGCAGGCAATCCTGATCATCCCGAAATGATTGGCGTTGTCGGCTATGCTCCAAACAATACCTATGTCGTTCGTGATGCGACGGAGGTCGGTACATTACCGAAGCTGCGCTCACCACTGGTGGTTTCACAAACCACGATCAAGTTGCAAACTTTTCTGGAAGTTGCGGAAGCGGTGCGAGAGCGAGCTGATGCCGAACCGGAAGTCGTCAATACGATTTGCTCGGCAACGCGTGATCGTCAGGATGCAGCACGCGCACTAGCAGGCCAGGTCGATGCGTTTTATGTAATTGGTGGCAGGCACTCCTCAAACAGCGTCAAGCTTTTAGCAGTTTGTCAGGAGCAATGTGCAAAGAGTTTTCTTATCGAGACTCCTGGCGAGATAAATCCAGCGGACCTCAAGAATGTAAACAAAGTTGGAGTAACAGCCGGAGCCTCAACACCAAACTGGCTGATCGATCAGGTGGTGAAGCGGCTGCACGAAATAAATCATTTTTGATTTTTGATTGATGATTGTTGATTGGAGAATTAACCATGCTCCATGGTCTCTTCAATCATCAATCTACAATCTAAAATCTACAATCACTTACAAGATTTCTTCCTGATCAAGCACACTAACAATTTGCCGCGCCTCTTCTGATCCATACTCCGCGATCTGACGGCGCAAAGCTGCGCGCGCGATCTCGGAATCCACGGGATCTGCAAGCAACGTCGCCAGCACCGACACAGGACAACGCGCCAGCGTCTCATTCGCAAGCTCTCTAACAATTACCTGCTCAGAGCGCGCTAATTCACAAATTTCACTTGGCGGGAAACGGTTGATGAGCGAATCTGCGAGCACGTCGATGCGCTTGTAGTCGTGCAGCACCTCTGCCCTTCGCACTAGTTGTGAGAATACTTCCGCGGATTCTGTCTTTTCCTGGAGCACGGCCGCGCACGTTTCGGCAATAGATCTCAACTTTTGTACGTTCTCAGAATCAAGTGCATTGCTTTTATCTGAAGCGCGTTCATCAAGTGCTCTAAGAAATCGGCTGAGTTCGAGATCAGCGCGCGCATCGTATTGGAAATTCCGAGTCGCCTGTGCGCCTCCATTTGGAGCTTGCAGCGCGCGTTCAACTAAGCCTCTCGTTGCGGGTCGCAATTCTGACCACACAGTTGCTACGCGCCCACCAAAATCTTTCATGATTACAAAAAATCTCCCGGGGGTAGGAAAATTAGAACGGCGTACTATACGCGAAGCGGAGGGGAAAGACTACCGGTTTGTGGGTTGGTTTACTTCGCACTAGGCGCTTGTCGGTTGTCCGTAGTCAGTTGTCAGTTGTCAGTAGTCAGTTCAACCACATCCGACGACGGACACCGGACAACGGACACCGGACAACGGACAACGGACAGCGGACAGCGGACAAAATTAATTATGACTCTTGATTTCCGCGATCGTGGGAAACGGGATCTTAACGATCTGGCCATCCGGACACAGGATCTTGACGCTCGGCGTGGTGAGGGCCTGTGTTGTTTTCATGCTGCGGACGGTACCCCGTATCCGACGCCCGTCCGTAGTAATGATTTCTACGTTGTCTTTCCCGTAAAGCGGCTGTAATGCCGCCAAAGCTTTGGTAACTTCCACAGTGTCTACCTCTGATAAGTTGATGCGTTCGGGGTGTGGGGGAGATATTGCATGTTTATGGCGGCAATGTCCAACAAGACAGGAACCAGGAGCCGGAGGCAGCGGCAGGAGCA
>DATJKB010000534.1:0-8463 GCA_035491875.1 Pyrinomonadaceae bacterium
TCTGCGACCGGCACTTTGGCAAAGCCAGGATCGGCAATGTAGCGATTGCGATCCGCGAAGGCGATCTTCATCGCTTCGATCATCGTGTGGTAGTAACGCGACGGCTGTGCACTGAGTGTCGAAAGATCAAAGCCTTCGAGAATGTTTAGCGCTAACAACGCGGTAAGACCCTGGCCGTTCGGCGGGATTTCGTACACGGTGTAGCCGCGATAGTTTGTCGAGATCAGTTCGACCCAATCCGACTTCGTCGCCGCTAAATCTTCCAGCGTGATGAAGCCGCCATTCTTCTTGCAGTAGTCAACGATAGCGCGCGCGACCTCGCCTTTATAAAAAGCGTCGCGTCCGCCGTTCGCAAGCGTGCGAAGCGTGCGCGCAAGATTTGGTTGACGAAAGATCTCGCCTGCACGCGGTGCACGACCCTCGACCAGGTAATTAGCGGTGGCAGCAGGTGTTCGCTGAAGTTTCCTGACCTCCGCTTGCCAGTCTTCGGCGGTCTTCTCCATCACTGGAAAACCATTTTCCGCGTAAGCAATCGCCGGCGCCAGGAGGTCGGCCATCTTCATCGTTCCGTATTTGTCAACTAACGCTACCCAACCATCAAAAGCTCCAGGCACAGTGACCGCTTCCATACCGCCGTTCGGAATTGACTTGAGATTCTTTTTGACGAAGTAGTCGCGCGTTAATGATCTCGGGGCGCGGCCGCTGGCATTCAATCCCTTCAGTTCTTTCGTCTTGGACCAATAGACGATGGCAAACGCGTCGCCACCGATTCCGGTCATCATTGGTTCGGTTACATTGAGCATCGCCGCCATCGCTATCGCTGCATCGACCGCGTTGCCGCCACGCTTTAAGACATCAAGACCAACCTGCGACGCCAACGGCTGACTCGACGCGACCATGCCGTGTTGTGCGCGGACCACGGAGCGGCCTGGTTTGAGATGCAGCGTGGATTTCTTCTGAGCTGTTTGAGAGTTGGTTACGGGAAGTATCACGAACGCGGTCGTTATTACCGATGCGATTAACGCGCGAGTGGCTGGTGAAATGCTGAGCATCGTTAATATCGCCTCCTATGTTTTGAATGTCTTAGTCGACAACGGCTTTCGCCAATGATCGCCCAGTTAGCCACGGAATCACAAATAGCAGAGCGTAGGCTAACCAAATCGATGCGACTGCGAAATAGATGACGCCGGCCTTGAGCAAAATCACGAGAATGATTACGTCAAGAACAAAGTTAACTTCTGAAAAAGTAAGCCCAAGTTTAATTCCGTCCGCTTCGGGCGTTTTGGAATTTTTTAAAAACTGTCGCGCGAGCAAATACGTTAACGGGATCCAAAGGGCGATTATTGGAAAACTGATGACTGGATTCGATGAAACATAGGGTATCCGCGGAGTGCTCTTCAGCGAGGGCGTCATGAAAACAATACTGCCCCAGGTAAAACCAAGCACCCAGATCAACACACCGTAACCGATGGCTTTTCCGATTGGGAATCGCATAGCGCGAGCTACTCCCGCAGCATTTGGCATTCAGATGAAGCGTTTCCTGTTTTTGGAGTGCGGTCCCGACGACTCGGGATCGCCGCTTTTTTTCTTAGATCTGCCGACTGGCTAGTTGCATCCACTGCCTTCAGTAAGGGCATGGTCATTGCTAGTTAGACCAAACGACCAGACGCGAGTTGTTGAGCGGAGTCTACAGGAAAGGAACTCTAAAATGAATATACGCATGATACTTGGCGTGATGATGTTGATTGCGGTGGTTATCCCAGCGCATGCGCAAACCAGTCAGCAACCGGCTGGAAGCACGTCGCAGCAAACCATTGAGCAGCGAGTAGCCAATGAAATGAAAGAAAAGCAATTGCGCAAGGAGTGGGAACAGAAATTAGCAGCCGAAGAAGCAAATCGCATCGCCGCACTGCGGCCACAAGATCTGCTCAGCGGCAGCCGAACCCTCTACATCAACTCCGATACCGATTTCTTCGAAGAGGCGCAGCTGCAAAACGAGTTACGCAAACGAACTGAATTCAAAGAGTGGCAGTTGACGATTTTGGACGGCTGGAACAACCGGGAAGTTGCGGAACTCTGGGTAGAAATTGATCGACCGCTGTTCACCTACACTTTTACATATGAGGTCATCCATCGTCGCACAGGTATAGTGGTCTCTACCGGAAAGGTAACTGCGTTTGACGGCAACCTCGCCGCGCCAAAACTCGCAGAGAGGATCATTCAAGACATTAAGAAGGCGAGGGAAGCAGCAAAGAAGTCGTGAGTGTTAGAGATTGAGGATCATTTCATACTGCTCCAACACTAACCTGAAACCGACGGCTTCAAAAAAAGCCGTCGCGTCTTTTAGATTCTCATCAACATTGTTCACCTTGATCGATGCCGAACCGGTAATGCAATCCTGAAGTGCATCGAGAAGCTTCGAAGCAAGTCCTCGGCGTCGATAGCTTGCATCCACCGCCAGCTGAATTAGTTGTCCGGAAGGTTTCGACACCACGCCATATCCAACACACCGATGGTCCACATGACATTCAACCGTGGCCGTGGTATTGACGACTCGTTGCACCGCCTCGATAGAGTTTTGCCAGGACGGATAGCCAGTCCACAAGCTTTGATACAGTTTCCAGTCAGGAACTTCCACGCAATGAATCTCCGCGACAGCATCTGTGTTAAAGGACGGCCGCGTCGGTGCTCGAAAAACCGCAAATCGACGTGTTTCTGTAAAACCCAGTCGTCGATACAGATTAACGGCGGGTTCGTTTGAAGTTAGAACTTCGAGCAGGTAGCGACTGAAACCGCGTTCCTTCAATTGCGGATTCATGAAGCGAAACATCTCGACGGCGATCCCCTTACCGCGGTGCTGAGGTAAGACGCCAGTGCCCGCATCGTAAACCGTTGCTGCACCCTGCCACGTGCCGGAACCGTTTAAGCAAAACCCCACTAACTGCTCGTCATCGAATGCGCCTATCGAGATCGATGTATCCACTCCATCGCGGCGCAGACGAAACTCAAAGTCCTCAAGCGTCATCCGCATATCGACTTGATAGTCAGCAAACGCGCCGAGGAAAGCGTGATGAAGGGTGTTAACGGAAGTGTTGTTTAAGAGGCTGAAGCGCATCATCAAATTACACAAAAGAACATCCACAGATTACGCAGATTACACAGATTTTGTTTTTAAGCAGCTACGTTGAGTCATTGACAACTCTATCACTCAACATCGCTGGTTATTCCAGAAATCTGTGTAATCTGTGTAATCTGTGGATAGTCTTCTGTCGGGATACTGAACTCGAGACCAAAAACCATGACCATCAATCAATCATCCGCTATCGACACGTTCCGGCGTCTTCACGAATCAGGCTGTTTCGTTCTCCCAAACCCCTGGGATCGAGGAACGGCGCGGTATTTAGCACACGTCGGCTTTAAGGCGTTAGCTACTACTTCTGCGGGTTTTGCGTTTTCTCGTGGTCTGCCTGACAGCGTGACAGCGATGGCGGTTGATGAAGTGTTGGACCACGTGCGCGACATCTGTGAGTCGACTTCGTTGCCTGTGAATGCAGACTTCCAAAACGGCTATGCCGATGAACCTGAACACGTTGCAGCGAACGTCACCCGATGTATTGAATGCGGTGTAGCCGGATTATCGATCGAAGACTCAACGGGAAAACCTGAATCACCGCTCTATGAAGATCATCTGGCAGTTGAAAGAGTGAAGGCTGCTCGCCAGGCGATCGACAATTCAAAACTTCCAGTGGTTCTTACGGCAAGATGCGAAGCATTTCTCGTCGGCCATCCTTCAGCTCGCCGGGTGGCGATGGATCGCGTTGTCGCGTTTGCGGATGCAGGCGCTGATTGTCTCTACGCGCCAGGAGTACGCAAACTGGATGAGATCCAGGCAATCGTGCAGGCCGTGGCGCCGAAACCCGTGAATGTTCTTGTCGGTAGTCCTGGTTTGACGGTCGCACAACTCGCTGACATTGGCGTGCGCCGTGTGTCTGTTGGTTCAGCCCTTTCGCGTGCTGCGTGGGGAGCGTTCATGCGATCTGCACTGGAGATCAAAGATGCGGGAACTTTTAATGCGTTTGCAGATGCCGGTGGTTTTGCTGATCTGAATCAGGTGTTCGCGGAGTTTGTTGGAAAGTAAGAATCAGCCGCAGATTCCCACTGATAAACACGGATCAGATGTTCGATATGCTTCAGCTTGTCGATGAGGTGCTGAAGCGTCTACCTGCGATGTAAGTTGAATCTGCCGCGAGTCATCAACAAGCTGAAGCATATCGAATATCTGATCCGCGTTATCTGCGCAAATCTGCGGCCTAAGGGTTTGCGTAGGCGTCGAAGGCAGCGCGTGCCAACTCTGCGATTATTTTCTCCTGCGCTGTATCAACCAGCCTTGAGTCAGTCACCAGCACAGCCATCGCGAGCGTCCCTTTTCCGTTTGGAAGGGTTATCAGACCGACATCATTCGTCGCCTTCGGTACATTCGTTTGAGTGTTCCTTTCACCTGAACCCGTCTTGTCGGCGACTATAGTTCCCGGCGGTAGATCTCCACGCAGCCTTCGCATACCCGTGATTGCGCCGCGCATGTAGCCGATCAGCAGTTGCGACTGAGGAGGTTGCAGAATCTTTCCTTGCTGAAGTTGGGTCAGAAGACTCGCCAGATCGTCTGCCGAGCCCGTGTTCACACTCTGTCGCGTTTTCACGTAATCCATGACGGTCGAGTGAATATCGAGATTGTTGAATCCGAGAGAACGCATTTGTTCTGTCACCTGTGCGGGACCGCCAACCAATTGCAGAAGTTTATCAGTCGAGGTGTTGTCGCTACGCGATATCGAGTATTCGATCAATTGCGCTACTGATTGATCAACTGGCTTGCTCCAGAGCGCGGTGTTCTCAGGAGTGCCGGGAACGATCTCGTCTGGTGTGACGTGAACCATCTGGTCCACTTTGAGACGGTTGGCTTCGACGTTCTTAAGCACAGCGATCGCCAAAGGCAGTTTGAAGACGCTGTAAAGAGGAAGGACTGCGTTGCCGTTGACAGAGACGGCTCGACCAGTTTCGACATGAACGGCTGCTACACCAATCGACCCTTGCGCGCGACTACAGATCGAGGTGAGTTTCTGTTCAAGTGCTCTTTCGAGCTCTGTTTGATTCTTCTGGGTTGGTGATCCCTGAGTGACCGTGCTGTTCGGAGTCGTCTTTGAAGACGACTTGTTGCAGGAAGTAAGAGCAAAGGTCGCGAGCGATGTAATGATCAGGATCAGTCGAATTAATGGCATAGCTAAGTTTCTCGTTGCTTGATTAGTTAATAAGACCAACGGCAGTAGGTGCGTCGACGATTAAAGATACCACCCGCTTCAGCGGGTGGTGTCCGTGCTACCGCCGGTGGTGCTGACTCTGATCCACTACTCATCCTCAACAGGCCGTTGGAAGCAGAGTACGTAGCCGTCGGGATCATTCAAGTACAACTGACGCATCCCGTAAGGAGCGTCCTTTGGGGGCTTTAGATCAACGCCCTGGTCGTGGAGATGGGTATAGGCCGCATCGACATCTGGGCAACGAAAGAAAAGCCCAGTGTCTCGGTGCGCACTCACGCGAGAGGGGTCAGCACTCGGCGGCCGTTCGTCCTGTTCATAAGCTGTATTCAGCATTAAATAAACTTCTTGTAATTGCAGCAGGCACCAGTCGCAGTTATCGCGCTCGCTCGATTGTCCTACTACTTCGAAACCGAGGACGTCACGGTAGAACCTCAAGGAAGTCGGCATATCAAAAACCTCGAGAAGTGGTGTCATGCCGCGTACATCTATCGCCATTTGAGAACCTCCTGTATCTCTTTACTTGCTCTTCGCGCAGCTGAGCGGCCTGTTGCTGTTCCCGCTCTTTCGTACGCTCGACCAGAGCCTTATATCTCTCGACTGACCGCGTTCCCGATTAAGACAGCCGTTTACTCATATCAATAAAGTGACACGGCAACTTTGTCTCTACCTCAGGTGGGAATGGTGAGGTGCCCGTTTCAATGTAACCGCGCTTGCGATAAAAATCTGGTAACTCACTTCTGAGATTTACAATCTTGATGTCCATAAACTCGCAACCAAGCTTACGTCCGTGCTCTTCGGCGGCCTTCATCAAATGCGATCCAGCGCCGCGCTGTTGTATTGCCGGGTTTACTGAAAGCAATCCGAAATAAGCACGCGGTCCCTGTGGCTCGACATAGACGCAACCTTCTAACTCTCCATCTCGCTCAGCAACGAGAAACACTCCCGTCTGCATGCTGGCGCTAACTTCAGCTTCTGAAATTCGATTGCCATCAACAAAGAATTGCTCCACTTCGGCAAATGCGAGGTTGATCAGCGCGGTTATGGCGTTTGCCTCGGCTTGCATCGCCTCTCTGATTGTAAGCTGATCGGACATTTGACTTTGGGTTTGTTGTCTCATTCTCCCCAGGCTGAAGCCTGCGGAGAATAAGAAGTAGCCGCCTGAGGTTAAAGTTGAAACTCCATTCCGAGCGGTCGGGACTAAAGCGGGTGGTGTCTATCAGAAAAGCGATCTAATCCAACCGCCGTCGACTTGGATGGACGTGCCGGTGATGTATGCTGCGCGTTCCGAGACAAGGAAAGCCGCGAGCGCGGCGAATTCTCGTGGTTCGCCCAAACGACGCATCGGAATCTCTTGTTCCCACTTCTGCTTAAACTCTTCCGGCTTTATTCCCAGCTTTTGCGCCATCTGCTGGGCCAACTCTTCAACCCGCTCGGTCCGCGTATATCCAGGAAGGATGTTGTTAACAGTAATGCCGTCAGTAGCAACTTCATTTGCCAATGTGCGCGCGAAACCTGTGACAGCAGCTCGCAGGCTGTTTGAAAGAATCAGATTGTCGACCGGCTGTTTCACTGCAATCGAGGTGATGTTAAGAATGCGACCCCAACGGCGTTCTTTCATGCCTGGTAATACTTCGCGCGCCAATTCGATTGCGCTGAAGAGAGTCAGCCGCGCTGCTTGCTCCCACTGTTCCGGAGACAACTGATCGAATCTTCCCGCGGGTGGACCACCCGCGTTGGTTACGAGGATGTCGATACGCCCGAATTTCTCCAGACTGGCGGCGACGAGTTTGCGGATGTCGCCCCGCTCAGTGACGTCAGTTCGTCTATGAAAGACTTCCGTGCCGGTGCTTGCTGCGATTGCTTCGGCGGTCGCCTTCAATCTCTCTTCATTCCTCGCACAAAGCACCAACGACACGCCTTCAGCCGCAAGCTCTTCGGCAACTGCGCGGCCCAGACCTGTACTCGCTGCCGCGACGAGAGCCACTTTGTCTTTTATTCCCAGATCCATGTTGAACTCTTTGGAGTGCGCCGACGTCAGCGCTTTCGCCAAAGCGGCCAAAGCAGGCGGGGCCGCCGCACTCCAAATTAGCCGCGGAGATAATCGTCGGTCTTGTTCAGCCAATCTTCACGCGGAGGACTGAAGATATCTACGTCGAGCGTGTCTTCGAGTGCCTCGGCTTTGTGTTGCACGAACGACGGGATATGCAGCACTTCGCCTGCACGAACATCAATAACTTCCGACTCATCCGGACCGATCCAGAAACGCAGCCCACCTTCGAGGATGTAAGTTAGTTGTTCGTTCTCATGCGAATGGCGCGGCACGATCGATCCTTTTTTCAGGTAAACGTGCGTGAGCATTACGCGATCGCCGGTAATCAATCTCCGGTCTAACGTTTCAGAAACACTCTCCTTCGGCATATCATCCCAGCGATAAAAGGTGACGCTTCTTTCTGGCATCTTCATCTCCTCGGTTCACGTTAGACAGGATGACAGGATTGCAGAATTACAGAATCTGAAACAACACCGGAACGTCGACACTGTTTTACGACATCTTGTAATTCTGCAATCCTGTCATCCTGTCTCAGGTTTTGACGTCAAATCTCAAGCAGATCGCGTCCGACAATGATCTGACCTTTGAACCCTTTGCGCACATCGGCAGCCCATTGTTCGTCTGTAATTGATCGATCATCACCGGGCACGAAGTGCGAAAGCACCAAGGTCTTTACACCCGCTTGCGTGGCGATCTTTCCGACGTCCGCCGGCAGCGTGTGTGAAGCAAGCAAGTGTTCGCGAAGTCGCTTCGCTTCGGGCAGACGTCGGACGAGCGCGTCGATTGCCGGCAGATACATCACTTCATGGACCAGCACGTCAGCGCCTTTGGCAAATTGAGCCAGTTCGGGTGAATACGCAGTGTCGCCAGAGATCACGATGCTTCGATCTGGTGCGTCGAATCTGTAGGCATAAGCCTGCTCGATCGGTGGGTGACGGACTCTGCACGAACTGACCTTCACGTCGTCGTTTTCAAGAATCACACCAGGCTTATCAAACTCATGCGACGTCAGCAGTGGACGCGGATCTGTTCTGCCCTCATCAACGATGCGCGTGTCGATGTCGAACTTCTGGTAACTGAAGAAATCTTCCGCCATCTTTT
>DATJKB010000535.1:0-5217 GCA_035491875.1 Pyrinomonadaceae bacterium
ATAAGCACACTGCTGACGGGAAATGAGTTCTATACGTACACTGGAGGCGCGGTAGGCCTGGTGGTGCTGCTGTATTGCTATCCGACTAAACGGTCGTGGATTAGAACGGTGCAGCGTTTCGCTGAGAACCAGGGCCCGCCCCCACCACCTTCAGACCTCGGAAATTAGGCCTTTTCAGAAAAACTGTTGATCTGGTTTTGGCCGTTTTGCTAACCTGACAATCGAAGAACGACGCGCCGGCCCCGGCGTGATTGACACTTAACGAACCTTCCTCAAGGTCCAACCGCTTCCTTCTGAAGCCGAGATAAATTTCATGTCTGCACCGAACGTTGCTCGTTTGGGATTGCTGTCTTTTACTCCCCTTACACTCCTTGCACTTCTTGTAATCGTGAGTAGCCGCCAAGTCGTCTACACACAAACCAGTGAAGGTCGACCGGTCGCGCGATTGGTTTCCACGGCAGTAGACAGTTCAAGACCACGTCGTGTAAGTGATGTTAGGGAGTCTGTGAGCGTGGCTGCGGTATCTCCATCACTTGGAGATGCAGATGTAATCGAGCGGCGAGCCTTCGAACAGACAAACGTTATTCGTGCTCAACATGGACTGCAGGCGTTCGTTTGGGATGCTGCGTTATGTCGTTTAGCGCGCGATCATTCTGCGAACATGGCGCGACTCGGATACTTTTCTCACGCGACGCCGGAAGGCCTGCGTCTTAAGGATCGCGCGCGTGCCGCCGGCATTCGCTATCAAGTGATTGCGGAAAACATCGCCTACAATATGGGCTACGAAGATCCGGGCGCCTTTGCCGTAGAGCGATGGATGATTTCGCCTGGCCATCGAGCAAACATCCTTTACGCTGGATTTACTTCAATGGCTGTTGGTACCTTTGTCGCTGCTGACGGATCAGTTTACCTGACGCAAACATTCATCACGCGCTGAGTCGCGAAGTTCATTAGCGGCTGGCGCTCAGCTCAGCCGCTAATGGATAACTCCAGCCTAACTCTTTCTTCCTTCGCAAAAATCAATTGGAATCTCCGTATTCTGGGGAAACGACCGGACGGTTATCATGATGTCTCCACGGTTCTCCAAACGATTTCGCTTGCGGACGAATTACACTTCACTCCTCGTAACGACGACAGGCTCGTTCTAACTTGTAACGATCCCCTTATCCCAACAGACGAACATAATCTCGTCATTAGAGCCGGACTCTTATTGCGTGAAACTGCTGGGGAAAGCTCTGGCGTCAACATCGAATTGAACAAACGCATTCCTTCGCAGGCCGGTCTCGGTGGCGCGTCGTCGAATGCCGCGATTGCACTCATAGCTTTCACGAGGCTGTGGGGATTGGAGAACCTGGATCTCCCTGAAATCGCGTCAAGGATCGGTGCAGACGTGCCGTTCTTTCTTAACGGCGGACGCGTACTGGGTGAGGGTATTGGTACTAAGATCTCGCCGCTCGTTGATTGCGAGACAAAACACTTGATCATTGTCTCGCCGAAGGCCTGTGTACCAACCGCGGCCGCTTATAAGGCGGTAGATGCTCGTTCCTTGACATCATCCGACTCGGAAACTATCCTTACAGTTTCCTTCGCGGAGCCAATTTCGAGCGATTGTGATCTATCGGCTCTGCACAATGATTTTGAAGGAGTGATCTTTGAGATTGAACCTGAAATCGAGCGCGCCAAAACGGCATTGCTGAAATCGGGTGCTAACGCAGCATTATTGGCTGGAAGTGGGTCTAGTGTGTTTGGTATCTTTGCGAACAACGATGCGCGACAGACTGCGCTTGAGCGTTTAGAATGTGAACCCGGCTGGCGGGTTTATCCTTGTGAGACGCTCGCGCGTAATGATTATCTGAAGCGGATTGGAGTTTCTCAATCCCGATTAAAAACGTTCTGAAAGTTATCAAATACTGGGGCGTAGCCAAGTGGTAAGGCACCGGTCTTTGGAACCGGCATTCGTTGGTTCGAATCCACCCGCCCCAGCCAATCTCATTTTCGATTGTTGATTGAAGATTGAAGATTGAAGATTGATTGATAGTTCGGTGAAACGGATCTTCAAATCGTCAATCAAAAATCATCAATCAACAATGATTCTATGAGCACAACTGGCGGCATCAAGATCTTCTCCGGAAACGCAAACCCCAGGTTGGCCGATGAAATTTGTCGCCAACTAAGTTGTGACATGGGGCGCGCATTCACTGAGCGTTTCTCGGATGGCGAGTTCAACTTCCAGATAGATGAAAACGTTCGCGGTGGCGACGTCTTTATAGTGCAGTCGACCTGCCCGCCGACGGACGCGAATCTGATGGAACTGCTGATCATGCTCGACGCGTTTCGTCGTTCGTCAGCAGAGCGCATCACGGCCGTGATTCCGTATTACGGTTACGCCCGGTCTGACAAGAAAGACCGACCGCGAGTTCCGATTTCAGCCAGATTGGTCGCGAACCTGATTACCGTAGCAGGCGCCGACCGTTTGTTGACAATCGACTTGCACGCGGCACAGATTCAAGGGTTCTTTGATATTCCGGTAGACCACTTGTATTCAGCACCGGTGATGGTCCAATACTATCAGGAACATCGACTGCCGAATCTGACGGTTGTTGCTCCGGATACAGGTGGTGCAGAAAGAGCACGTGCCTACGCGAAACGACTCGATGCCGAACTGGCGCTCTGCGACAAACGTCGTGAGAAAGCTAACGTTGCCGAGGTCATGAACGTGGTTGGTGATGTTCGCGGTCGGAGTTGTTTGATTGTCGACGACATGTGCGACACCGGTGGCTCGTTGACAAAAGTAGCTCGAGCATTGAAAGATGCTGGGGCCGATAGAATACATGCGTGCTTCACGCATCCGGTGTTATCCGGCAGGGCCGTTGACCATTTGGCCGAATCGGATATAGAACAGATAATCGTTACGAATACGATTCCGCTTCGCGACAACGCGAGCGAGCTTGAAAAAATAAAAGTACTAAGTATCGCGCCGCTTCTGGCGAAAGCGATCAAGTCGATCCATGAGGAGACTTCGGTTTCCTCGCTCTTCGTATGAAGGGCAAACACTGATGGCTTAAAAGAAGACCATCAGCGACCGGCGACATTGCCGATTGCAGATTGTTGATTGTTGATTGGAAAGGCTCGTGCTGAGTCTTTCTTAAATCATCAATCATCAATCATCAATCATCAATGTTCGCGGTCGCTGAAAGTTTGTGAGGAGACATATGGCGGAGAAAAAAGAATTCAAGATTCAGGCAAAGCAGCGCGCAGGTCGTGGCAAGAACGACGCACGACGCGTACGACGTGAAGGATTAGTCCCCGTGACTGTTTACGGCGGCGGTGCCGAAACCATTGCGGCCGTTGCTCCCTTGCGCGATCTCGCCGCGATCCTGCGTTCGGAAGCTGGACGCAACACGATCTTCACGATCGAGGTCGAAGGCTTCGGCGTGAGCGAAGTGATGTTCCACGATCGTCAGATCGATCCGGTGCGTGGTCGTTTGATTCATGCGGATCTAACGCGCCTGGTCAAGGGTCAAAAGATTGAAGTTACTGTGCCGCTGCATCTGGTGGGTGAGCCATTCGGCGTGAGGGAGAAACAGGGCGTGCTGGAACAGATCATTCGTCAGATCGAGATACGTTGCGAGCCACGAGACATCCCTGACTCAATCGATGTTGATGTTACGAACCTTGACGTTCACGACGTGTTGCACGTTTCAGATATTCAGGTCCCGGCAAATGTGGAAATCCTCGATGACGCCGACACTGTGATTGCAACAATCGGCATCGTTAAGGAAGAAGAGGTTGCTCCGGCGCCCGAAGTTGAAGGTGAAGAACCTACTGAGCCTGAAGTTATCGGCAAGGGCAAGAAGGAAGAAGAGGGCGAAGAAGAAGGCGGCAAAGAGTAAGAGCATTGTTGATTGTAGATTGCAGATTGAAGATTGGTTCCGCTCTTTAGCGGTTTTCGGGGCTCGGGCGAAAAGTCCGCGTTTAGAACGACTGACTGAAGCTCAATCATCAATCAAAAATCAAAAATCAAAAATCGAAAATGGTCTATCTCATCGTCGGACTCGGTAACCCAGGTGCGGAGTATGAACGAACCCGACACAACCTGGGATTCATGGTGATTGACAAACTGGCTGGCGACGAACGGATTCCGATCTCTAGTCGGGAATGCCGCTCTTTGATAGGTCGAGGTCAGGTTGAAGGTAAATCGGCTAAGTTAATTAAGCCCCAAACCTTCATGAATCTGAGTGGCGAGGCGCTGTCGTGCCTCGCGGCGAAGCATCACCTGGTTATGCCTGTCGAGACGCTGATTGTCTTGTCTGATGATCTGGCGTTACCGGTCGGTAAGATTCGGGTTCGCGAACGCGGATCGGCTGGTGGGCACAACGGTCTGAAGTCGATTATCGAAGGGCTGAAAACAAACGACTTCGTCCGAGTGAGAATGGGAATTCAACCGGATCACCCAATCAGTGATGCGAAACGTTTCGTGCTTGATAGGTTTGCGAGTAGCGAGCGTGAGTTAGTCGAGCAGATGGTTGAACAAGCGGCGAAAGCTGTGCGCACGATTGTGAGAGATGGCGCGCTAAAGGCGATGCAGGAATTTAATTGATTTTTGATTGAAGATTGTTGATTGATGATTTTGGAAGCGAAGCGCAAAGGGCAAAGCGCGAAAGCTCTTGGCACTTTCCTCTTTGCTCTTAAAATCGGCAATTTGGCAACCGGCAATCGGCAATAGTGGAGGTTGATTTGGATAACAAAAGACAATACGAAGTGGTCTTCATCGTGGATCCGACTGTCGATGATGAGGTGACGCGTTTGACTGACGGCTTCAAGCAGATTGTGACCGATCAGGGTGGCGTCGTAACCAAGGCTGAGACCATGGGCAAGCGCCAGCTCGCCTACGAGATCCTTCACCAAAAAGAAGGCACGTTTGTGTTGATGGAGATCGAAGGTTCGGGTCGCGAGATCGCTGAGCTCGAGCGCCGCATGCGCGTGAACGATCGCGTGCTGCGCTATCTCACCGTTCGAGTCGATGAAGATCGACGCCGCGCAGATAAACTGAAGGACCGTCGTGCGCGTAAACAGGCGAAGAAAGCAGCCGGCGGCGCAGCAGCGGCAGCGCGTCGTAGTGGCGGAGCCGAGTTTGCAGCATCCAACGGCGAGTAATCCACCGCGGTTCAGTTAGAAAAGATTTACGAGGAACAATATGTCAACCAATTACGAAGA
>DATJKB010000536.1:0-6773 GCA_035491875.1 Pyrinomonadaceae bacterium
GTGAAGTAGACGGTGAGCTTATCGTGCGGCGAGAAAACAATGGGTGAATTCCAGTTAAAGCGAAACTTCTGTCCTTCTGCTGGACCACCGCCGCTGCCGCGTCCCCAAGGATTAACTGCCTGTTGCTCTCGATTGCGAAAATCCGTAAGAAGGATATTTCCGCCCTGCGACTCTGAAAGATACTCGTCAGGTTGATCAGGGTTATTGATCATGTAGAAGCCGTCGCCGAAGCTCACCATTCGCCAGTCGTCGTTCATTATTCCGGCTGGCTCACGAGTTCGACTTGGACCAGTCCAACTACCGTTATCCTGTAGTCCACCCATGATGTTGTAAAAGGGAAGTCGATTATCGGCATGAATCTGATAGAACTGGCCGATGGGCATATTGTAGACAGCCTCCCACGTTTCGCCGCCATCGTAACTGACCCCCACGCCACCATCTTGTCCGTGCCAGATCCGTTTTGGGTTTTTTGGATCTTGCCAAAACGCGTGATAGTCGATGTGGGTTCTGCCGGTGATTGAGCGAAATGTCTTGCCACCATCAACTGATGTAAACAAAGTCGACGCTACTCCATACACGTGGTTCTCATCAGTCGGGTGAACGCGCACTCGGGTGTAATAAAAACCGCGCGAAACAATCTGTTCATTCTTAGAGACCATTTTGAATGTTTCGCCCTGATCATCTGACCGGTAGAGCATTCCTTCCTTTGCTTCGACCATAGCGTAAACAACATTGGTGTTGCTCGGCGCAACGCGCACACCGATCCGACCAATCAACTTCGGCAGACCGTTGGTTAATTTCTTCCATGTGCGTCCACCGTCAATTGATTTATACAGTCCGCCTTTTTCACTGCCGCTGCGATGCGTCCAGGGTTTGCGATCGAAGCTCCACATACCAGCGTAAAGAATATTTGGATTTGACGGATCGATTTCGAGATCTGAAACCCCATGTTGATTGTCGATAAAGAGGGTCTTGGCCCACGTCTTCCCACCGTCAGTGGTCATAAACACACCGCGCTCGTCATTTGGACCAAACGCGTGACCAAGCGCGCCGACGTAAACGATGTCGGGGTTGTTGGGATTGATTACGATTGCCGAGACGTGCTCGCTCTCCTTGAGACCCATGTGCTGCCAGGTCGTTCCGCCGTCAGTTGATTTGTAAACACCATCGCCGAACGAAACGCTGTTTCTGACGTTTGATTCTCCAGTGCCTACCCAGATCACACTAGGGTTTCCAGGTGCGAGCGCGATGTCACCGATTGAGATCGTTCCCTGCCGCTCGAAGATGGGCTTCCAGGTTGTGCCACCGTTCGTCGTTTTCCAGAGTCCGCCTGAAGCTGTCGCTACATAAACCACGTTTGGATCGCCTGCCACGCCTTCGACGTCAGCGACGCGTCCGCCCATGTTGGCCGGTCCAATGCTGCGCCATTCCAGGGTTGATAGTGCGGTTTCAACCGGAGATTTTGTTTGACCGTTTGAGGCGCTTTGTTGCGCCATGCATAAGAACGCGGTCAGGTGGAAAAGAAGCACACAAACTACGAGCAGGGAACTTCGAGATCGCATGGGTTTATTCCTCGGAATCGTGAATAGTAAATCGTGAATCGTGAATAGTTGGTGAATAGTAAATGGAGAATCCTAAATTGTGAATGGTGAATCGATTCTCTGCGTCAACCTCCGCGTTCTCTGCGTCTCTTGCGGTTTTACTGCAAGCGCCCATACACAAGCGATACAAGGAAACAGGCTCGCTTCCATCTTTGCGTACGTCTGCTGTGAGTCTGAAACACCGCAAGAGACGCAGAGGACGCTGAGGCCGCGCAGAGACTTGAGTCCTCCTAACGATTCACCATTCACGATTTCACTATTCACGAATCACCATTTACTATTCACGACATGACATTCCCTCAAACTGATCGTACAACGCTGAAGCGTCTCCCAAAGCGCGGTCACTACGATCGCGAAACTGTGAATAGCATTCTCGACGAAGGTTTCATCTGTCACGTTGGTTTCGTGGTCAACGGTCAGCCGTTCGTGATCCCGACTGGCTATGCTCGCGTCGACGACAAACTGTACATTCACGGGTCACAGGCGAGTCGAATGTTAAAGACGATCGCGCTGGGAATGGATGTTTGTGTGACGATTACTTTGGTTGACGGGCTGGTACTCGCCCGGTCGGCGTTTCATCATTCGATTAACTATCGATCTGTAGTGGTGTTTGGAAATGCGAAGCTGGTTGACGATCGAGCGGAGAAGAACGCGGCGTTACTGGCATTATCGGAACACTTTATTAAAGGTCGATGGAATGATGTTCGTGAGCCTAATGAGCAGGAGTTGAGAGCGACAACAGTTCTGTCGCTGCTACTCGAAGAAGCATCGGCAAAGATCCGTACCGGCCCACCGTTGGATGATGAGGAAGATTACCAGCTTCCAATTTGGGCCGGAGTGATTCCACTGAAGATGGTTGCTGGTGAACCGATCAGCGATCCGCGCTTGCCAGAGGGGATTGCTGCTCCAAGTTATGCCACGGCGTATCGCCGGAGCTAAAGAAATCAGTGGTCAGTTATGAATTGACAGTTATCAGTTATCAATTTGGTATCACAGCGTAAACCCCTGCGCGGTTGATAACTGATAACTGTCAATTCATAACTGACCACTGATTTCTTTGTCGATCGCGGAATTTGAGATTAGAGAATACAGATCTTTACCCCAAATGAGTCGCGAGGTACCACATGTTATCAAACGGATCTTTTACCCACGCATTGCGATCACCGTACGGTTGGTCTGTTGGCGGCAACACTGAAACAGCACCCGCCCTCAACGCTCTCTCATACAGCGTATCAACATCCTCGACGTACAGATAAACCGCAGGTGGCATTGGCTTCGAGTCGCCGCGCGATTCCCCGAGTTCTATGATCGAATCGCCGATGCGCATCTTCGCATGAAGAATCATTCCGTCGGGGGCTTCGTGTCGCATGACTTCTTCACTGCCAAACGCCCTTTGCAGAAAATCCATCTGACGCTGAGCTCCAATCGGGTGGAGATAGAGAGTCACCGTGTGAAGTCCCTCAGCAATCTCAGTCAACGGTACGAACGGCGTGGCAATATACCATCGATTGCCCGTCGGATCCTGAACAGCTCCCGAGCGCTCACCGTAAGGCTGATCAGCAGGTTCCATAAGCGATGTCGCGCCTGCTTCCAAAGCTCGTCGATACGCTTCGTCGACGTCAGGCACATACAAATGAATCGCGGTAGGCCTCTGTTCAAGCCCAACTCCGCCCCCAATCATCAACATCGAATCACCGATTCTAGTTTCGGCGTGCATTCCGCCGGCCGAACCGGTCGTGCGCCCGAGTTCTGTTGCGAGGAATGCTTTCCTGGTGAACTCCAACAACTCCGCGGGGTGCTCAACGGTCAGGTACGGCGTTACCGTATTGAATCCTTCGCGCCTGTAACTTGGTGTGGAAGTCGATGCTGTTTCTTTTGTCGCGCCTTTTTCTAGGAACTCGTCGAATTGCTTTTGCATCTCCTTAACCGGCACGTCCTGCTTGTGAGTTGAGATGATCCAGGTGTACCCGAACGGATCAGCGATCTGTCCCGATCGATCACCATATGACTGATCCTCAATCGGGCGGACCAGGTTTGCGCCAAGTGATACCGCCTTTTGTACAAATGAATCGACGTCAGCCACCGACAGATGCAGCTTCATGTGCGATCCTCCCAACGTCTGCGGACTAATCGCGCCATAATCGGGATACTCATCAGACATCAGGATCACGGTCTCGCCGATCTTTATTTCAGCGTGTCCAATCTTGCCGCTCGGTTCGGCCAGTCGCATGAGCTCTTCAGCGCCGAACGCTTCTTTGTAGTACTCAATCGCACCGGCAGCGTCGTTGAAGCAGAGATAAACGGAGAGCGACGGCAATGCTGGTTCCAGTTTCATCACAGGACTACTCATTTCGTTACTCCTTACAAGTGTGTCTTTCAAATGTTTCTTAAACTCGTCGCGTGGCAATCCGCGCAATTGCTGGGCAACTGCAAGCAGGTCCACCACAGACGGATCAATTGCCGCGCTATCGCTTTCGCGATCCGCCAGTAAGGCGCTCACAGCGTCGTCAAGTTGATCGAAAATTGATCGTTCAGCCATTGGTAATACTCAGTTCGCCTGTTTCTGGCCCAGGCGAGTCCGTAAGTTCTCAAGACCACGAAACTGAAGTTGTTTGATTGCACCTTCAGTCCGTTCAAGTTCCGAAGCAATGTCGCGAATGGATTTTTCTTCCGCAAAGCGCATGATGATGACGCGCCGCTGATCTTCCGGCAGCGCGTCGACAGCCTTAAATAGAAGTGCGCGTTGTTCGATCTCTTCCAAGTCCACTTCGGAAACACTTTCACCATTCGGCAAATCGTCGCTCCTAACTTCTCGCGAGCGACGTTTCCGCTGATCCGATAACGCGTTTGAAGCAATGCGATAGAGCCAGGTTATGAACGGTGCACCGCGCCATTTGAACTTCCCAAGATTGGCGAGCGCCTGCTGAAAAACGTGCGCCGTCAGATCCTGGATTTCATTTCGATCAGTAACGCGTCGCCCGATGTAGGCATAAACTCGATGGAAGTGCTGCTCGTACAGCTCGGCAAAGCGGCCCGGGTCTTTCTGGGCAGCCTCTATAAGCGACCGTTCATCGGATTCACTTCCGCGACTCATTCTGATCTGTCACTTCGCCGTTCAAGTCAAAACTGCCCATGGCCCGTTGCTTATCTATTAATTAAAACTGCGGTTGGGCTAAAAAGTTACGTTCTCATTCTCTCCGGGCTTCAGCCCGGGGTTGGCGGCCATCTCCCACCACTGGAACCGTTTTAACGGTTTTCGAGGAGTGCATCAGCGTCGACGAACGCGAGCGAGAAACCGTTAAAACGGTTAACCGAAATGAATGAGGCCCCTTACCCCAGGCTGAAGCCTGGGGAGAATGAGAGGTTGAGCTCTCACACGGTTTCCCAAGCGGGTGTCTGCACCAAGTACAAAGCACCAAGTAAAGCACCAAGTCGCAGGCACTTACTACCGCAGGACATCACTTCCTGATTGCCTCGATCAGTACTCGGCCTACGGCATTACTTGGGGGTGTTGTTCTTAATAGTGCGGAGACGGTTGGTGCGATATCGGCGGGCGATGCGCGATCGTAGTAGCGTCCCGGCACCAAACCTGGCGCGACGATAATCAAGGGAACGTGAGTGTCATATGAGTAGGGCGTTCCGTGTGTCGCGGGAATCGCATCACCAAGGTACTTGTATGGCTCGGCGATAACCACGACGTCACCACTTCGCGACGCGTAAAACCCATGCACCACCCGCCGCTCAATCGGATCGGTAATGGATACTGCCCCTTGCAGCAACTGAGCACGAGTAAATGCCCGTGATATGCCGCGAACCGTCAACGCTGCATCGCGTGCGACGCGTGTAACCTCGTCAAGACTAACTCCATCGCGTTGCAGAGCTGCATAGTTGAAATAGATGTTTCCGTTGATAAATGCCGGCTGAGGCCGACCACCGAAGTCGTAGGTGTAGATGTAGTCGCCGGTGGGATCCGGTGTCGTGCCTTTAGGGTTGTAACGAGCAGTGATTGCGCTTCGAACCGCAGTCAGTATGTCTTCGCCTCTTAAACGTGCGCCGTCGAGACCCAGCGCAGCAGCCTGCTCTGGAATAGGAGCAACACCATGATCGGCCGTGAGGATAACAATAGTGTTTCTTAAACCAACCTTCGAGTCTACGAAATCGAGAAACGTTTCTATCTGACGATCGACGCGCAGTGAAATATCCATCGCTTCCTGACTGTATGGTCCATAGCGGTGCCCGACGTAGTCATTTGCTGAGAAGCTGAGCGTGAGCACGTCAGTGTCGTTGTCCTGACCCAGGTTCTCATTCACCAACGCCTCTTCGGCAAACTGGACCAGCAGATCATTTGAGAAAGGCGAGTAGTCCAGGGCCGCATAAAATTGTGGACCAGGCCTAGTTGCTCCGCCAGTGAGCGTGTGGGGAAAGGCGTTCGTATCTCCAGAAACGCGGCCGATGTTTTCCCATGGCGGCGAGTCAGCACCGGCGCGCTTCAAGTATTCCGATTCAGGTAATAACCGATCCCAGCGTGCGCCAAAAAACTTATCCGCAGGTCGTTTACTGTTGAAGGCAGAGACCCACGCAGGCAGTTGAGGGAAGTAATAGGTCGACGAGATCATGTTGCCTGATCCCGAGCTGAACCAATAGGCCGCGTTCGCGTGACGACCTGCAGGCAGAATCGCCGAACGATCCTTAACTGAAATCCCGATTACCTTAGATCGATCATTCGTTGCAAGGCGAAGTTCGTCGCCTACTGTCGAAGCCATTAATCGTCGAGGGCTGGCGGCTGGCTCATTTTCGTTGCCGCCGAGAGCCTTAACGGTAGTGTCTGAGACACTTGTAATTCGTTTCGCCGTTTCGCGTTCGATCCATTCATTGCCGACGATCCCAGTCTCAGAAGGATAAGCCCCCGTCATCATTGTTGCGTGACCACAGGCTGTATAAGTAGGCACGTGATCGTAATTTGCCTCTTCCCATGAAGCGCCATCGCGCAGCAAACGTCTGAAGCCGTTATTCACAAACAGATCGCCAAACCGCTCGAGATAATCGCGACGAAATTGATCCACCGCGATTAGCAAGACCAACCTGGGTCGTCGATTTACCTGCGCAGGGGTAGTTGGTCGGGTGCGCTGACCGACAATGGGCAGCGCCGCAAGAATGATCAGAAGGTAAACG
>DATJKB010000537.1:0-4328 GCA_035491875.1 Pyrinomonadaceae bacterium
AAAGGCAAAGTTTTTGGTCTCAGGTTGCGCGCAGGAATTGTTCTCGCACTCTTGTTGCTTGGTCTACTTAAGGCAAACACGCTGACATCACTTGCCGAAGATGAAATGTTTGCCGACGAGATCATTTATACGAAAGACACACCCTATCAACGAATCGTCATCACGCGCGGCCGGGCGGGATTTCAATTGTTCCTCAATGGCAACTTACAGTTCAGTTCGACAGATGAGTATCGCTATCACGAAGCGCTGGTTCATCCAGCCCTATTGCTTGCCAACAATCCTCGAAGGGTGTTGGTGCTGGGTGGCGGCGATGGTCTCGCGATCCGTGAAATTCTGAAGTATCCGTCAGTAACTAATGTCACGTTAGTTGATCTCGATCCTGACATGACGAAGCTTTCCACGCGCTTTCCTTTGCTGGCAGAGCTGAACCAAAGAGCCTTTAACGACAGCCGCGTCAAAGTTATCAATCAGGATGCGTTTGTGTGGCTCGACGAAACTTCGGAAGCACCGTTCGATGCTGCCATCATTGATTTTCCCGATCCAAATACATTCGCTCTGGGAAAGCTCTACACCACTCGCTTCTATCGAATGTTAAAGCGTCGCCTCACAGAAAATGCGGCAGTGAGTGTGCAGGCCACGTCACCGATGTTTGCGCGAAATTCTTACTGGTGCATCATCAGAACTCTCGAGGCGGCAGGTTTCGTTGTAAAGCCATATTCGATAGCTGTGCCGAGCTTTGGCGTCTGGGGTTATGCCCTCGCGCGCTCATCTCCTTTTGAAATCCCTACGCATCCGCCTGCCGGCTTAAAGTTTCTCGACAATCAAACACTGGTAGCCATGTTTACCTTGTCGACGGATATTGGACCAGTTCCAGTGGAGATCAATCGCCTCGATAATCAGGTGTTGGTGCGATACTACGAAGGTGAGTGGCGAAGATTTGAATAGACAGGAGCAGGAGCAGTAAGCAGGAGCAGGAATCATTGGTCAGTTATTATTTGACAGTTATAAATTATCAATTGCATTCACAACCTGCATTTTCAAATCAGACTTCAAGTCGGGGGTAAATGACAATTGATAACTGTCAAATAATAACTGACCAATGATTCCTGCTCCTGCCTGCTGCTCCTGCTGCTGACTTGAATCGGTGGATCTGCTTCTATCGCTCAAAAGATGACAACGTTCAATCGCAGGGAAATTCTTATTTCATTCCTCGGTATGTCAGCAGCCATGTCGGCATGCCGAGGTACGAGCGTGCCAGCATTCCCTGCCGGTGAAATTGTCGGCGCATCGGATGTGTTTGGTCATCGTTTGCGCGACGGTGTGCAAGTCTCAGTTCCATCTGACGCATGGACCAACATTCCCGTCGTCATCGTCGGCGGTGGAGTTGCCGGGCTCTCCGCGGCCAGACGCTTGATCAAATCAGGCTTCGAAGACTTCGTTTTGATTGAGCTTGAAAAAGCACCGGGAGGAACATCGCGGTCCGGATCAAATCAAAACACTTCGTTCCCCTGGGGCGCGCACTATATTCCGGCACCGATGAAAGAGAACCGCGAACTCGTGGCACTGTTAAATGAAATGGGGGTGATCGAGGGAACTGACAAGGATGGCGAACCAATCGTTCGCGAAGAGTTTCTCTGTCGCGATCCGGAAGAGCGGGTTTTTTACAAGGGACGGTGGTACGAAGGGCTCTATTTGCACGCTGGAGAATCCGTGGAGGACAGCAATCAGTTTCAGAAGTTTAACGCGGAGGTCAGTCGTTGGGTGTCATGGCGCGATAGCAAGGGTCGGCGCGCATTTACACTTCCGGTCTCTGTCTGCTCCGACGATGTTGAAGTAACGGCACTCGATCGCATTTCAATGGGCCAGTGGCTGAATGAGCGTGGCTTCAACTCTCCGCGGCTCCGTTGGTGGGTCGATTACGCGTGCCGCGATGATTACGGGATGACTCTCGATCAGACCAGCGCCTGGGCGGGGCTTTTTTATTTCTGCTCCCGAGTGAACAAACCAGAGATCGAATCGCAACCTCTGATCACCTGGCCCGAGGGAAATGGGCGTTTAGTCAGTCACTTGTTCGAGACCGCCCGATCCAAGATTCAACTGGGGACGGCAGCGGTTGAACTAACCCCTGTCGAAGAAAATGGGAAAACATGGATTGAGGTAACCACACTCGATCAAAACGGACGCAGCCCGCGCGGCTACCGGGCACGGAAAGTTATTTTTGCTGCACCAAAGTTCGTTGCGCGTTACGTTATCCGCCCCTTTCGCGAGAACCCGCCTTCACACCTCGCCGAGTTTCAGTTCGGCTCGTGGATGGTAGCTAATCTGACTCTGCGTGATCGTCCCGTGCAATCGCTGCACCGAGATTTTCCGCTTGCCTGGGACAACGTGATTTATGAAAGCCCCTCGCTTGGTTACGTAGTAGCGACTCATCAACGCGGGCGCGACCATGGTCCAACCGTTTTCACCTACTATTATCCGCTCTGCGACGAGAACGCTCGCACTGCTCGCACTCGCCTTTTGGAAATGGATTGGCACGCGTGGGCTGACGTAACGCTAACGGATCTCGCCCGCGCTCATCCGGACATTCGAAGCCTCGTGGAACGACTTGATGTGATGCGTTGGGGCCATGCGATGATTCGACCACGCACTGGGTTCATGTGGGGACTGGCACGTCGCGAAGGCGCACGACCGTTTAGATCAATTCACTTCGCTCATTCTGAACTTAGTGGTGTGGCGCTGTTTGAAGAAGCATTCGACATTGGGTTGCGTGCCGCTGATGAGGTTCTTAAAGAGCTCTTTGGAGTGCGGCGGCCTGGCGACGCTTTGGCATAGCGAGACTTGGGTAAGACGTGGAGATATAACAAAGCGACGCCAGGCCGTCGCACTCCAAAGTTCCGTCGCACTCCAAAAGAAATATTTCCTCCATAGTCAATAGGCGAGTAAACTTTACTAGCGCCGAGATTTTTTCCCATGATCCAAACACCAGCCCACGTTTCGACAGCCCAGTTTCTCGAAAGCGCAAAAAGCCTGGCCGCGACGGCAAAGTCTCTGCACGCTCGCGGTTGGATGCTTGGGACAAGTGGAAACCTGAGCGCAGTGGTTCATCCAGAGCCCTTGCTCATCGCCATGACTCCAAGCGGTGTCGACAAGGGCGAACTATCTGCCGAACAGATTCTTTTAGTTGACGAACACGCCCAGGTTGTCTTCGGACCAAAGGCTAAACCGTCTGACGAAACACTGCTTCACCTGGAGATCGTGAAGCATCGACAAGCGGGTGCTGTGCTACACACCCATTCGATTTGGAACACAATCCTATCTGATCGCTTTGCTGATCAACGTGGGCTCATAATTGAGGGCTATGAAATGTTGAAGGGCCTTGCGGGAGTAAAAACTCATGAGCATCGAGAGTGGCTTCCTATCGTTGATAATTCACAGGACATGACTGCTCTCAGCGCGTACATCCGAGCGATCTTAACGGAACAGCCACACGTTCATGGCATTCTCATAAACAAACACGGGCTCTATTCATGGGGAAAGGATCTACGCGAAGCAAAGCGACATATTGAGATCCTCGAGTTCTTGCTCGAGACCGTAGGTCGGACGATGGAGATTAAGAGGTGAGGCCGTTCAATTGTTTGTCGCCATTCTATGTCGTTAACATGGCACTCCTAAAGGAGTGCAAATTCTCTTTCGCTCCGTCCTCTATAAATATTACACCCCTAACGGGGTGGCGGGGGCACTCCGATAGGAGTGCCATGTTTATAGCCCGGGCCGTAACAACACCCTGCACTCCTTTAGGAGTGCGATGTCGAACGTAGACACGAGCAACGCGGGCCGGAGAAACACTGCGTATTACCTCAGGATTGATCATGGCACTTCTTACAATCTGTAACCGAAATCAAACACTGACCGACGAACACGAGATTCGCGAGTACCTCAACAGCTTCGACATCGATTACGAGTGTTGGCCCACAACTGAGCGCGTTGCACCGGGTGCTCCGCCGGAAGAGATTTTGGCAGCTTATTCGACTGAGATTGAGAAGCTGAAAGCCGCTGGAGGTTATGTAACGGCCGATGTTATCGATGTAACGCCTGACACTCCCGGGCTCGCAGAAATGCTGGCGCACTTCGATAAGGAACATTGGCATGATGAAGACGAAGTTAGATTCGTCATCTCCGGCCGGGGGATCTTTCATATTCACTTTGGAGTGCGCCGACCTGTCGGCGCTTTTGCCGTAGGCGACTTGTCGCAACGTGATTTCGCCAGCACATCTGAGCAGAAACCAGAGCGGCGACAAGTCGCCGCACTCCAAAGAGACGAAGTAGTA
>DATJKB010000538.1:0-5788 GCA_035491875.1 Pyrinomonadaceae bacterium
ATTTCAACTCCTATAGCGTTACTTATGGCTCGCTTGGAGCGCTGATCATCCTGATGCTTTGGTTCTATTTCACAGGTGTTGCTATCCTCATAGGCGGAGAAATCAATTGCGAGGCTGACGCGACGTGCGACAGAGAGTTTCGAGAACATCAAGCCGCCGAAGCATGATGTGGGTGCTGGCTGCCGCCAGTCTCCTGATCGTGTTGTTGTGCCCCATTGCTGCGCAAAAGAAATCCCGTACCAAGGTCGCACCAAAACCCCCAGATGAACTCGCGAAGCTGCGAGAAGAATTCATCAACAAGACGAGTGAGTACAAGAACAGTTTGACAAAGCTGCAGGCGCTTCTCGCAAAGGATGTGGCGAAAGCTGAAGAGAAACTTGCAACTATGCGCAAGTTGTTCGAGGAAGGATTGATTGCTCGAACCCAGGTTGAAGAAAGCGAGCGGGCAGTCGGAGCAGCGAAGGATAAATTCGCCGACACGCAACGACAGATGGATGCTGCAGACACACAGGTAGCCGAACTGGTGCTTGAAGCAAAAGCCGCTGAAGACCTCGCGAAATCTGTTCGTTTGGCTAAGGGGGCAATAATAAGAACAACTGCCATGATTCGTTTCCAGGGAGGAGGCAGTTGGAACCTCGGCGACGCCTGGAAAGTCCAGAAGTTTTACTCCGATTCTTTTAAGAAGTCTTTGCCCGTCGCAGTATTTGGTCAAGGGTCAATCCACGATCGGTGGCGACTGGACCATCGTAATGCGATGGACATCTCGCTTCATCCCGACGGCGTTGAAGGTCAGGCGTTGATGAGTTTCCTGCAAAAGAACGGGATTCCGTTTTTGGCCTTTCGCGAGGCGATCCCAGGTACGGCAACAGGTCCTCATATTCACATCGGCCGTCCTTCGCACCGTTACTAACGGCTACTGTGAGCTTAAATGAAAACACGACTGATTCTCCCTGCTGTCATTTGTTGTGCATCGCTGTTTCCCCAGGCGATTAAAGGCCAGCACGTGAACCCGGAAGTCTTGAGAGAAGACCAGGCATCGCACTTCGCCGCGCTCGCGTTGAAGTGTGTTGCGCGCGAATATCCGAACAAACCAGAACACGTCGTGAATAACGAAGCTGATGTCCGCAATCCGAAATCGCTGCATCCGGCCTTTTACGGTTGCTACGACTGGCATTCGTCCGTTCATGGTCACTGGATGCTTGTACGCTTACTAAAACGCTTTGCTCGATTACCCGAGGGCGCCCAAATTAGAGCTGCACTTAATGCGAATCTGACAGCGGCAAACATCGCTGCCGAAGTGACGTACATGAAACAGGCAAACCGCCAGTCGTTCGAGAGAACGTACGGCTGGGCCTGGCTCTTGAAATTAGCCGAAGAACTCCACGAGTGGGATGATAAAGACGCGAAAGTTTGGTCGCAAAATCTCCAACCCCTGGCCGATCAGATTGCCAGGTCGTACCTGGCTTTTCTTCCGAAGCAAAACTATCCCATTCGTACCGGGGTACATCCGAACACCGCCTTTGGATTGGCTTTCGCCTTCGACTACGCAAACAAGGTTGGCGATACAGCGTTGAAGAGTCTACTTGTCGAAAGAAGTCGAACCTATTTTGCTGCTGACAAAGATTATCCCGGTGGCTGGGAGCCGGGGGGCGAGGATTTTTTCTCGCCGGCTTTTATGGAAGCTGATTTGATGCGTCGTGTTTTGCCACCCGCGGAGTTCGCAAACTGGTTTCGTGCGTTTCTTCCGGGCATCGCTAAGGGTAGTCCTACCGCGTTACTCGAACCGGCAGTGGTTACTGATAGAACTGATCCGAAGTTGGTCCATCTTGATGGGTTGAATCTTAGCCGGGCATGGGGCATGCGCAACATCGCCGATTCATTACCGGCGGATGACCCCGCGCGCCAGGTATTAAAGGCAGCAGCTGACAAACACGTGACAGCCGGTCTCCTGCACGTTGCGAGCGGTGATTATGCTGGAGAACACTGGCTCGCATCGTTTGCGGTATACCTGCTGTTCACTAAGAATTGACTTGTTTCCCGAGATGAAAAAGACGTTGAATCAGGAGAGGTTGTATGGCTGGACAGATGGTTGGTTTCTCTAGCAACGGTGCAACAACTGACGGGTACCTCGCGATTCCTCAGAAAGGCAGTGGCCCAGGCGTTATTGTTATTCAGGAGTGGTGGGGATTGGTTGATCACATCAAAAACGTCTGTGATCGATTTGCGAACGAGGGATACGTCGCGCTCGCTCCCGACATGTATCACGGAAAAACAACTACGTCGCCAGATGAGGCAGGGAAGTTAATGATGGCGCTGCAAATTGATCAAGCGGAGAAGGATCTGCGTGGTGCCATTCAATACCTGCTGAATCACGATGCAACTACGAGCGATAAAGTAGGCACTGTAGGTTTCTGCATGGGTGGTGCGTTGTCGCTCTACGCGGCAAGCAAGAACGAACAAGTCGGAGCATGCGTTGTGTTCTATGGTATTCATCCGAACGTGAAACCGGATTTACCCAGTCTAAAAGCGCCCGTGCTGGGAATTTATGCCGAGAACGATAAATCAACGCCTCCGGAAGCTGTGCGTGACCTGGAGCAGCGGTTAAGGGCCTTGGGCAAATCCGTAGAGATGCATATCTATCCGGATACTGATCACGCATTCTTCAACGACACTCGACCAGGTGTCTACAATCGTCGCGCAGCTGAAGATGCGTGGCGACGGACGATTGAGTTCCTCGCAAAGAGTCTCTGAGTGGACAAACTGAAATGAAGATCCTTATTGGCTACGACGGTTCGGAATGTGCTGACGCCGCCATCGACGACTTGAGACGCGCCGGCCTACCGCAAAAAGCTGAGGCGCAGGTGTTGACCGTTGCGGAGGTTTGGCTCCCTCCGCCTGATCCTACTGAGACCAACAGCGGAGCTGCGGGAGTAGATTCGGTGATCGCACCGATGTATGCGAAAGCACGACGTGCTGTCGAGGAGGCGCAGAATGCTGCTAATCGTGGACGCGCGCGCGTGTCGACGTTGTTTCCGTCGTGGAGTGTTACAGGCACCGGTACCTACGGCTCGCCCGCATGGGAGCTCGTGTTTGTGGCAGATAAGTGGCAGCCTGATCTTGTTGTGGTAGGTTCGCATGGCCACAGCGCACTTGGTCGATTTGTACTCGGCAGTGTTTCGCAAGTAGTGCTGAATGAGGCGCAATGTTCGGTGCGAATCGCACGCGGACGTGTTGAAGAACCTGACGCGCCAGTGCGTTTGATTGTTGGTCTTGATGGCTCCCCGGAGAGTGCGGCCGCAGTGGAAGTAATTGCCAATCGAACCTTCCCGGAGAACAGTCAGATCAAATTGGTGGTTGTTGATGATCCAGTTACCGTGAATTTTGTCGGCGACAACTTTCCCCCGATCACAGCAAACGAAGAGGAAGCGGATCACGCGTGGGCCGAGAAGATCCTTGCAGACAATGCGGCCTTGCTCCGAAGTCGCTCAGAAATCGAAGTGACGACGGAACTGCTCG
Organism: Pyrinomonadaceae bacterium; assembly: GCA_035491875.1. GTDB lineage: Bacteria > Acidobacteriota > Blastocatellia > Pyrinomonadales > Pyrinomonadaceae > PSRF01. The sequence continues at coordinate 3,517 of DATJKB010000538.1, forward strand.
AAGGGAATCCGAAGACCAAACTGATCGAGGCGGCTGAGGAGTGGGGCGCCGACTGTATCTTCGTAGCATCGTCAGGTTCCAGCAATAGGTCGGCGCGGTTTATCCTCGGCAGTGTTTCCGCAGCCGTGTCATCGCGTGCACATTGCTCGGTTGAAGTTGTTCGGAAGAAGTAACGACCCAGATCGTAAATCGTGAATCGTAAATCGTGAATCGTAAATCGTGAATCGTAAATCACTCCGCGTCCTCTGCGTCTCTGCGACCTCTGCGTCATCCGCAGTCCCATTGAACACACTCAAGAAACGCCACTCGGGCGCATTTATCCGAATTTATTGAGTACGTTTGATCCAGGCAGGAAAACGCATAGGTCGCAGAGGTCGCAGAGACGCAGAGGACGCGGAGTGATTTACAATTTACGATTCACGACTCACGATCTTGAGGCTTGAATGTATTCAAGAGTCCGATTGTGACCGCGAGCACCACCGGTCCGAGAACGATCCCTAGTATTCCAAAGATTCGCATCCCTCCGAGAACTGAAAAGAACACGAATAGCTCATGCAGCTTGGTGTATTGCCTCATCAGCCTTGGCCTCAGAAAGTTGTCGACAGTGCTGATAACCAATCCTCCCCAAAGAGACATCAACAACGCCTTGGTCCAATGGCCGGTCAGCCCGAGATACAGGGCCACAGGTATCCAAACAAAAAATGATCCGGCAATCGGGATCATGCAGATGAGCGCCAAGATCACGGACCACAATATCGGCGATGGCACGTCCAGTATCCAAAATGCGATGCCTCCCAACGCACCTTGAATCAAAGCGATGGTAACCACTCCATAGACGCTGGCACTGATAACCTGGTTCGTACGGGCGAGGATGGCTTCGCTCTGTGCGCGCTTGAGCGGTAGCACTCCGGGCAATGCATGGACAATCTTATCGCCGTCTCTGAATAGGTAATACATCGTGAAGACCACAAAGAAACCTTTTACGATCGTGCTCAAAACATTTCCAAGTAGACCGAGAGTCTGACCCATTAAGGCCCTCAAGGCGTTCCGTGCTTGCTCGATTAGAAACTGTTGCGGATCTGATTGAATGATGCCGCGCTCTTGCAGCCAATGCAGAATCTTGCTGGTACGCGGTGAGTTGGGATCGAACAATGGGCCAACCTGCTGCAGAGTTTCGGCACTGCCGGCAAGTTCGCGCGCGAGAGCTGCGATGATGAATGCGAGAGGCAGCAGCACTATGACGACGACGAGTATGCAGGAGACGAGAGCACTTAGTCCGGGTCTGCCGATACGTTGTGAGATTCGTTTATGAACAGGGTAAAAGACGATGACCAAAACGGCGGCCCATTCGAGCACCACAACAAACGGCTGGAGCATCAGCCAACATAGATAAAGAGCTATCGCGGTGGCGGCGAGGGCGGCTAACCACCGCGCCCGTAGAGTGTCCTCTCTCATTCGATGTCAGACTATTCGGTGCGGGCTTGTCGGAGCAAGGAAAAAAGCAGGAGCAGGAGCAGTGAGCAGGAGCAGGAAAAATAATTCCTGCTCCTGCCTACTGTTCCTGCTGCTGTCCTTTCATCGCTTCCCATGTTTGGACATATAGTGGAAGAAACTTGAATTGAGTTTCCCAGGACTTCGATACGCTTACCATTTTCAGGAAATCCGAACGTTCCATGCACACTAATTGAACTGGACCAAGTCGTCCGGACTCTCGCTTCGCTTTGTATTCGCAGTTGATCTCGCCAAAGAGTCTATCGCAACTTTCAGAGAGTTTGGTTTGTAAGCGCCCATCACGGAGTTGATCAGCGATGACCACGAGCTTGTAGTGAGGAACGGAATCTTCAGCCGGCTGGGAGGGAATGCAGGTTAGGAACTTGTCGGAGAACGATTTCGACTGGGAGCACCGAATGGTTTCAAAGACGGCCGTCACCTGATCGGCGGTCAGTTTCTCACCGGTGAACGAGTACTCAAGGTTCCGTCGGCGCTGAAAGAAGAGGTCGGGTAGATCTCCAACTTTCTTGCGGCAGAGAAAAACATCGCCGGTGTCGTATCGCCGAAGGCCGTAATTGTCGCTGACGATCAGTGAATACTCGTGACCAGGCTCAAGCTGGTGTGGTTTGAGTAAGGGTGCATAATTTCCCCCGTTTCCGTCTCCTCGCTTTCCCGCGTCCGATAGCTCTTCACGGAACTCGTACAAAACTCCCGTCGCAATTGGTAGGAAGCTGATTGATTTGCGGCGTATGTCAATAATCGTTTCCACTGTCTCAGTCGA
>DATJKB010000539.1:0-4165 GCA_035491875.1 Pyrinomonadaceae bacterium
AGCATCGATGGCAACTCGTCGGCGACGACCATCGATACCAGCTCGCTTCAGTCCGTAGGCGGGTCCATCAGTGTTAGTGACAACGCAGCGGCGGGATCCATCGACCTAGGCTCACTTCCGACGGCGGGCGGCAGCGTCAACATCAATGACAACACGTCGGCGACGGTCATCGATCTCGCAAGTCTCACAACGGCGGGTGGGGACCTCTTCGTTGTCGGCAATGGGCCATGCACCAGTGTGATCTTAGGCGCGCTTGCAACCATTACCGGTAACCTCACAGTTGAATCGTGCGGCACCGGCATGTTTACACTCGGTTCGGTCGCTGCCGCCGGCAATGCAACGTTGAACACGACCGGATATACAGCGGTAAATGGGACCACGGCGAACGGCAGGACCACCATAAGCAACGGGACCGGCGAGGCGGCGATGACAGTAAACCTCCCAGCGTTCAGCTTCACCACACCGGTGACCTACTTGCTCACGCATCTCGATCCGGCATCGCTAGCGCCGGAGCCAGGTTTAGACGCTAACAACGCGCCGGCCACAATTGATCCTGTAGCCGCTTATAGGATCACCTTCGGCATCCCAACGCTCAATCGGGACGCGACGCTCAGCTTCGACGTCTCGCTCGCCGGCCTCGACGCAGACACTGCTAACGCAATGCTCGCTGCGCTTGCAAATGGCAACGCCACACTCGCGACTAGAGGCGACGCTGCTGTTAGCCAATACCAGGCGTTCCCGATCTGCAGCACGGGCCAGCAACCGACTGCCGGTGGTTGCGTCCTGGTGGAACTGCTGGATGCCAACGGTCAACCGACCACCGGCACCCCTGCTATCGTGCGTTTTTCCAACGTCGTCGGACATTTCTCGACGTGGGCAGTCGCGATCGTTAGCCCGCAGTCAAACCCAACCAATTCATTCAATGGATTGCTGTCACCATATCCAGCCACGCCGCAGACCACACCAACCTTTAAGCGCGGCAGTGTTGTTCCCTTGAAGTTCAACTGGATCAATACAGCTGGCGTCATCGTCGATAGCGCGGCAGCGAACCCTAGCGTCGCAGTCTTTCCGACAAGCTGCGCGACACAGACGCCGAGCACTACTCCGATCACAGCGGAAGATGCGGGCAACAGTGGTGGCCTGCGCTATGACTCGAGCACGCAGACTTGGATCTTCAATTGGACCACAAGGCCACTGGCCGCCGGCTGTTACTCGGTTCGGGTGACGACCAGCAATGCCGCCTTTGCCGCACCGACAACCAACTTCCCGATCGCTCTACGCGATCGGTGAGAAAACATTTTACGGGCAGGTGTCAGTGTATTTACGGAGCGGGCTAACCGACACCTGAGTCACTATTCAGCCTTAACTATTCAACTCTCGAATTCTGAAAGGAGAAACCATGAAAAATTCAGTCGACTCACTTCTTTTGAGAGCCGTAACAGCAGCAGCTATTTGCTTGTCTCTCAACCTCTATCCCGCGCTTCGAATTCGGGCCGCGATGCCGGTGACCATGCCGTTCGCTGCGAAGACTGAAGCAGAATTTAAAAGCGAAGCCAGATCTTACCAGTCAGCAATCAAGGCAATCGCTGGGATCAATTCACTGAAGGTCGATACACCGGACGGCATGAAACAAGCGCTGACAATCCTCGAAAACTCGCGCGCCAACATGAAGTTCTTTCGTTCAAATCTCGTTGCAATCGGGTTGACTGATACAACTTTTATGTCGGCTGTCAAAAAGGCGGTTCCCGATCAGGCAGCCGCGGAGACACTACTCAATAATTTGATTAAGGACGTTAACGCAGTCCTCACAATCGAAGGCAGCAGAACTTTAGCGTCTCGTCTCCAGAGCACCGCAGAAGCCGACTCGAAGATTTTGCTCGGAGTTTCAGAGCGAATTAAGAATGGCGCCGACGCAATTAAGAAGACAGCGCAACACAAAACGAATTCACGCAATGATGCGCATCACTCACGTAAACGATCAGTGGCCACGCCGAAGCTCGCTGTCGACACGGCAGCTAGCACGATAAATCCGATGCTTGATCCCCTTACTGGCCTCGCCATCGTGGCATTGATCGTAGGTGTTGCCATCGTCGCCTTATTCGCTGTCAGGGCGATTGTCAATCTTTGGGAAAACCTCTTTAGCGCAAAGGGTCGGGATGCGGTGGCGGATTGTCAATCGCAGGCTGACTCTCGATTACTCGAATGTAACCGGGTGGCAGATCAACTTACGTTTCCATTCGATCTTTCCGCTCGTGCTGTCTGTTACTCGCAGTGGCTCATCGACCAGTCGCAGTGTCTGATTAAGGCATGAGAACGATCGAAACTGAAGATTTCTAAGTCGCACAAATTACAGACGTGTTTTCTAAAACCGGGCGCACAGACTCGAATCTGTGCTGCATAGATCGAAAGGAGTTCTACCATGTCCAGCTCGTTTTCAATTCCAATCGCTCTGACTTCAATTCTTGCCGTAGTACTTGCACTGCCAGGTGCACTAACCATTCGTTCAACCCCCACGCCCGCGCCCGCAGCACTTAGTCTGAAGAGTCAATCTCAACTGAAGAGCGAAGCAGCTCTTTATGAAACGGCAATCCGTGAAATTGGCACAATTGCCAATATGAAGCTAACCACGCCTGAAGCTTTAAAGAAGGCTAACGACATAGTCGCCAAACATATTCGGAACCTAAAGTACGGTCGTTCAAAGTTAGTAGTGCTAGCGCTTAGTGATGGAGTTTTTGCGAATGCCGTCAAAGCGAGAGTTAAGGATGAAAAATCTGCGGAAGATTTCCTATTGGAGATCGGGAAGGATCCAAACGCGATCCTAAAATTGGCAGGAGCGGACTCGCTGAAGAGCCGAGTGCAAGGTGCTTTGGAGACCGACACAAGGATGCTACAGGGTGTCGCGCAACACCTAAAGCGATCGGCTGATGAGGTCAAGTCGACCTCAAAGCAGCATCATTCCACGGGGTACAGCCCCGTCCGTTATGACCTAAGCAATGCAATCGGAAGAGCGCTTGACGTGGTGATAGTGGCAGCATTCGTGATTAGTCCATTGCTCGGGATAATAGTTACAACGACCGTAATAAACGCGATGCCCGCTGCAGTTGTTGCGATCCTGATCGCCCGCCTGGCAACCAATATCGGAACCGAAGAAGGGCGAAACAAAGTCGCTGCGTGTATGGATGGAATCGATAGGAAATATCAGGATTGTCTCGCAGCAGCAGCGCAAATTCCGCTCGGATTTGGCATCGCCGCCGCAGCAATTTGCTACGCCGAATGGTTGCTCGAGGCGGCCCAGTGTCAGCTAATCGAGTAGGTTACTTACTTAACCCATAAATGATCGACGGCGAGGTGCGAGGCATGCTCGAAGCTTGGACTCGCACCAGCCTCTAAACCGAGCACCTCATGAGAACACGCAAAGCGAGACAACACAGGTTGGTTAGGATGTTGATGTCGATCATTTGCGTCGCTGTTGTGCTTCTGCACAATAATGATCCGGCGCTGAGCGCTGAGCCTGACGAACTAATCCACGTCAATGCAAATTTTGGTGCTAACCAACCATTACAACCAAGAGGCCGAATTGAACTTCATACCTCACGTCCTCTCCTGGAAAGTGAAGGAAGCTTCGCGATCGTCGTCGGCGACACCGACGTAACTTCGTTATGTGTGATTTCAGGCCGTGAAATTGTCTACACTCCAAAACCTTTGCCACTGCCGTTTGGTGAAACGAGTGTTATCGTTTACTTGGTGTCCGCTCAAAATGAATGGACTGAGGTCAGTCGGCTGCCGTTGTTCGTTGAAGAACCAAAGATTACTCCGGTGCATACAACCAACGGTGCAAATGGAACTGCTGGTTCTTCACCTGGAGTAGCCGCAGCTTCCTCAAGCGCGGTCGCTGCGCCACCAACCCAAACGTCTCAGAGTCCCAGCCCGTTTCAATTCATTCCCAGCGTCTCAGTAAACGCCAAGGCGCAGTCCACGGCCTTATTTTTTCCCCAATCAAGCCGTCCGGATCGGATCAACTTCACCGATATCGCTGTGCAGATGAATCTTCAGGGGAATTATCAGAACCACGTCGTTTCGATTCAGAATCAGTTTGATTTTGCGGGTTCATCAGTCGAGAACGAGGCCTTGCGGTTTGGACAACTCGGATCGCAAGCGCCGCAAT
>DATJKB010000540.1:0-16640 GCA_035491875.1 Pyrinomonadaceae bacterium
CTGATGCCGAACACCAAAGCGTTGTAGTTGTCGTAGACCAACTCGAAGCCACGAGGAAACATGGCGCGAAGCCTGGTGCGGGCCTCCCGCAACTGCGCCTCAACGGCAGGCGTGTACTTTCTGAGGAAGATTGAGATTTGCGACTCAACGGCAATGACACCCATGACGCCGAGTTTTACTCAGTTCTGTGCACCTCGTCAAAAAGTGGCAAGCGTGGTTCCCTCGAATTGGCTTCTCCCCAGACTTTTGAGGGGCAGTTGCCGCTAAGAGCAGCCTAAATTGTGCTTGTATATACGAAGGGGGCCCCTGGCGGCATATTCTGAAAGACACTTCCAGTACTACGAATACTCACGGACACATCTGGCGTTGGAGAAAGACTGATGACGCGGCGAGTAGAGAGAGGATGCTTGATCACTTCTGTCAGGCAAAGAAAAAGAGGGCGGATGTCCACCCTCTCTGATTGGAAATACGTCTGCTTTACGCTGTTTTCGCAGCTGCGAGCTTGTGAAGCGTTGAAGTGACAAGCTCAGCTACCCCAACTCTGGGCGTTCCCTCCACCAGACTCGTGAGGGTCTTCAATACCTCAGGATATCCCGAGACATTGTAGGCCTCAGCTTCCTCTTTAGTGTCCCAGAAGCTGATAGCAATAGCTTCCGAGCGGTCTGGGGCGACGAAAGTCATCTCATCGCGGAATCCCTTTTGTTTACGCAGGAGTGGCAAAATCTTGCTCTCAACAACGTTGGTAAACTCGGTGGTGGCGTTCGGCTTCAGTTCCATTATGACATGTCGTGTAAACATGGTTAGCTCCTTTGGATTGTTGGGCTATGAACTTCAGGTGATCTGGGTGATTCCAGAGGAGCTGAGAAGGGAGTAAGCTTGAACTCGGTTCGCCGGGTACCTTATCACGCACCAGCGCGTTTACCTAATCGGGTCTATTCGAAGGCGCGTGCGACAACACACAGAGTTCTATCATCATTTGCTGCTCTTCAACTTCACTTCCGCTAATTACTCATCGAATCAGTAATTCGTCAGTATGTCTTCTGACTTAAAGCCCATCTTCTGCAAGCGATCGCGGGTTTGGTTGATCATCTCCAGTGATCCGCAGACGAGGGCAACGGGGGATGATAGCTCCGGTAGCACGTGGTCCAGCAGCGATTGCACGTACCCTGTTGGACCAGACCAGTCGTGACCGTCTGGACGCGAAATAACCTGCCGCAATTCCACGCCCGCATCTTCCCAACTTTGGGTTTCATCTCGATAACAAAAATCGTCGGGAGTGCGGGCACCGTAGAGAACCACAAGTTGACCAAAGTCACGCTTCCGTCGCAGCACGTTTCGTAAAGCTGAGCGCAGCGGCGCAACGCCGGTTCCCATCCCCACGAACACGAGATCCTTTCCTTTCTGAGCATCAAGCGCGAAACCGTGCCCTGCAATCCCTGTGAGCTCGATCGTTTCTCCTTCTCGCATGTCGAAAATGATGTTGCTGGCCCCGATCTTTTTTTTGACCAACACCTCCAACTCTCGATCTTCAGGCGCACTTGCAAACGCGAAATAAGCAGGCGCCTCGTTTTTGACTTTCAGAATCGCAACTTGTCCGGGAAGAAAAGAAATCTCACCTGGCTCGGCGAGGCTAAGATCAAATGACTTGATATCACGCGCCTGTGGACGAACAGATGTGATCAAGAGCTGCTTTGAGTAGCTTGTTTCCACGAGGAAGTCAGTGTAGCAAATACGCGAGTCTTACCCATGTTAATGCAACGTGGAACAACATCAGCGTGCATCTTCACTGGAATAGCTCAAGTTGAGATGAATTGCAGGTTTGGAAGGGCGGTTTACCCCCGCTCAAGTTGCATAGCATCAACCTCAATTGGACCTTGAACTGTACAAATGAAGGCTGAGACTTTGGGATCGTAGCGGGGGTAAACCGCCCTTCCTAACTGCATTTTTCTTAGCTTGACGGGTTCCGAAGGAGCTTGACCGCTGAGTTTTTTAACCTCGCCTGGCTTAGCGGCAGTTGCGATCTGCTCAACTCTGATTTGCTTTCACACCTTTCGATTCGCTGCTACAATCTCGCCCGGTCTCCTTCCGTAGCAGCCGTCTTAAGAGCAACCACCAACATGAATCGCCAACTCAAACTCGCGCTCTGGGTCTTTGTTGCCGCTATCGTTTTTGTCACAGTCATCCCAGGCGCTCAAGCGCAATCGGGACGACGCCAGACTAAACCCGCGCCCGCCGCTCCTGTTCCAACACCGACACCAGATCCGACTCCAAAACCAAAAGGGGAACCAAAACAGGACCTTGCCTTTCTCGTCGGTATTGATCGCGGCGATAGCTTCAACTATCTACCTTTGACTTACTACTCGACGGTTTTGAATGGCTGCGCCGACAGATTGCGCGATAATTCATCCGCGAAAGTCGATACCGCGAACCACCTCACACGCGCTGAAGCGATAAAGAAAGCTAAGGCAGAGAAAATCACTTACGTGGTGTATTTGAGGTTTACCACTATTTCGATGCGCGACTATTCCAATGAACAAGCTGAGATCGAGTTCATCGTTTATGCACCGGTAACAGGAAAAGTCGCAACCAACGGCAGGAGTTATCAAAACGCAAATCGCAAGGGGCCAGTCGTGGTGCAGCCACCGCGAGGAGGAACGAACACGATTTATCAGGAGCGGATGCTGCGCATTGCGGCAGAAGATGCTGCCGATCGCATCCTCAAAGCCCTACACATAATTTCCGGAAGCGTTTATTCGGTTTCCAAGTAAAGACTGTCAATAACGTCACGATACTTTTCATCTATCACGCGCCGTTTTACTTTTAACGTCGGCGTAAGCTCGCCACCCTCGATCGTCAGTTCCTCTTCAAGTAACGCTATCTTTTTCACCTTCTCATAGCGCGCAAGGTTTGTGGTTAACTTCTCAATCTGTCGCTCAAACAGATCAATGATTCGCGGGTGCCGGCACAACTCACTTCGATCCGTAGCTTCAATGCCTTTTAATTTCGTATAGGAATCGATCTGCTCCCAGTTAGGCACGATCAAAGCAGCGGGAAACTTTCGACCCTGTCCAATTAGGACCACCTGGTTCACGAATCGTGATTCTTTGATCGCCTGTTCGATGGGCTGCGGCGCGATGTATTTGCCGCCTGAAGTCTTGAACAACTCCTTTTTGCGATCCGTGATGCGCAGAAATCCATCCGCATCGATGGTTCCGATGTCACCTGTCTTAAACCAACCGTCGTCAGTCAAGACGGCGCGGGTCTCGGCGGGTTTATTGTAGTAGCCGCGCATGATGTTTGGACCACGCGCCTCTATCTCTCCATCTTCTGCAACGCGAATTTGAACGTTGGGAATCGGTGTGCCGACCGTTCCGATTCGATTGTCATCGAGTTGACCCGTCGTGATCACTGGCGACGTTTCAGTCAATCCATACCCCTGCATGATCGGAATACCGGCGCCAAGATAGATGTATCCCAAGTCTTCTGGTAACGCAGCACCGCCCGAGATCAACAAACGGATGCGACCACCGAATGCTTCCCGCCAACGTGAAAACACCAGTCGCGATGCGAGCGCATGCTTTAGCTTCAGCCAGAATGATACTGGTCTATGCCTCTCAATTCGTTGCGCGTAATCTCGCGCGACGTTCACCGCCCATGACAGTAACACCACGGCCACGCGACCTGACTCGGAAGCACGTTCGCGGATGCGCGCGTAAATCTTTTCGAAGATTCGCGGTACACCGACGAGTATTGTTGGTCTAACCTCGCGCAGGTTTACACCAAGTGTTTCGATTGCTTCCGCGTAGTAGACGGCCATCCCATGGTAGAGATACATGTACAAAGCCTGCCGCTCGAACACGTGTGACAACGGTAAGACAGACAGCGCGATATCGTGTTCGCCGAAAGAGAGGTGGCTCGAACAGTCAATTAGGTTTGAAACAAGGTTTGAATGCGCGAGCATTACACCTTTCGGCTCGCCCGTGGTTCCCGAGGTGTAAATGATGGTTGCGAGATCTTCAGGTGTGGTCTGTCGTTCGAGTTCACTGTTTAGTTCAGGTTGGTTTACCTGTAACCGTCGTCCACGCTCTTCAAGCTCAGCCAGAGTGATCCCGTACTCAGGCGCAACGTTGTCTGATTCAAAAAATACGATCTGTTCCACGTTTGGGCATTGCGGCAGAACATCTCTTAACTCGACGAACTTTTCGTGCTTAGCGAGAATCAATACGCGCGCACCCGAATCATTGAGGATGTACTGAGCTTGTGCGGACGTCAGGGTTGGATAGATAGGAACGTCGATTGCGCCCGCAAAAATGCAACCGGCATCGGCGAGTGTCCATTCCACACGGCTCTCTGAGAGAATTGCCACACGGTCGCCGTGACGAACACCGATTGAGTAGAGTCCGGCAGCGATCCGTTTGATGCGCTCGAGCATTTCATCAGACGAGATCGATTGCCAGGAACCGTCACGTTTGAAGTTGAGCAAGTCTGGTCGTTTGTTTTTCCGAACAAGTGCTTTGAACACTTCGATGAGCGTTGTTGGCTCGTCCGCGCTCGCGGGTCCGCGAGCGGTGGTCGCCGACCCGGACGACTCGACGTGGTCCACAACTCGATTCACGCCGCATTCACTCCGTTAAGAACAATATCAAGCACTTGATCGGCGAGTGGCGCGAGCTTGTAACGTCGCTTCGACAGAATCCAATTTGTGGCCATCTCATCAAGTGCACCAAAAAGAATCTTCGACACAACCTTAGAGTTCATATCGGCACGGAAAAGCCCGGCGCGCTGCCCTTCTTCGAATGTCATACGAATCAGCGTGAGGTATTCAGCGAAACCTGCTGCTGAAAACTCTTCCATGAACTTGGTTGAGCCGCGGAGTTCAACCTGAAACACAACACAGAGATCGCGGTCAGCACCGAGTCGCTCAAGGTGCAGCCGCGCTATCTGCCGAAGCTTTTCTCTTGGATCGGAGATGGCTGCGAGTTGCTTCTTTGCTTCGGCGACTGCTTCATCAACGCTGCGATCAAAAATGGAATGAAGGATCTCCTCTTTGCTTTTGAAATAGAGATAGACCGTGCCGTCGGCGACACCGGCCTCGCGCGCGATGTCGGCAACCTTCGCGTTGAAGTAGCCGTTGTGGGCGAAAACGGTGATCGCGGCGCGTAGTATTGCTTCGCGTTTATCGGCCACAACCGGCTTTACTGAATTGATTACCCGAGCCATTCGGTTCTCCGTCGGATAGATATGAATGCGTACTGAATGAACAATCACTCAGTCAAGATTTAGCGTAGACGGTCGGTAGGTTTTTAGCAACTTTGGGACGGTCAAGATATTAGAGGCCACCGACTTCATGTCGGGGAAGAGCTTTGCCTCAAAAGTCGATTTCGGTGGTACCGAGTTTACTTCAGACTCCCCAACTAGATGTGACTTTGAGGCAAAACCTCACCGCATCGATCATTAGCAAAGTACCGGGCGTCAACTCCTCTGATGTGCGTCTATCGGTGTGCATCTGCGGCTGATCTTTCCGGTAACAGGTCTCTTTCCAGGTGTTCGAGTTCAACGCCTCTAACAACCAGTTGCTGTTTTGGTGTTGGCATTCGAATCCCACGCGAATGAAACAGGTTCGCAATGTGGTAATTAACATCGCTGCGAATCTGAATGTGCCGGCGCGGCTGGTTGGTCCAAACCAACAACCGAAAGTCGAGCGCTGAATTCCCGAACCCGAGAAACTGCACTTTCGGCAGCGGCACTTCCAACACGTTCTCAACATCGCGTGCCGCATCAAGCAGAGTAGACGTCACAACATCGACATCGGAGTCGTCTGCTACCGACACAAGTATTGGTATGCGCACGCGTGGATCCCCGTACGACCAATTCACCACTCTCTGGCTGACGAGTTTCGAATTAGGAACGATGATCGCTACGCCGTTGTTTGTAAAGACGGTCGTCGTTCGGAGATTGATGCTGTGCACATCGCCTTCGTCGTCACCAATCGTGATTCGATCTCCGATTCGAACAGGACGTTCGAACAATAAAATGAATCCTGAAGCAATATCAGCAGCGAGATATTGCAAACCAAAGCCGATACCAACAGAAAGTGCTGTGAAGATCACGGCTATCGAGGTGAGATCAATTGCGAATGTCTGCTTGAGCGACAGCAGGATACCGACTGTGATTACGACGTACTTAACAAGCCGGCTGATCGTATAGCGCAGACCTGGGTCAATGCGTTGTCTTTGCAGCCGCCGTTCAATGAGCGAACTCCCGGTTCGCGCGAAAGGAAAGGTGAGCGCTAGCACGATAAGGCCAACAGCCATGCTCGCCGCTGACACTGTGATACGACCGAACGTGAACGGATACGTAAGGTAGTACCACATGCGACTAATGACCGTTAGATCATCCTGGAAAAAGGCAAGTAAATTTGGATCGATCCTCATCTCGATAATTTCTTATCACTCGGAATAGGAGTCGTCCATCGACCAGCAAAGTCTTGAGATTCTTGCAAGACAATCATAATGAGGTCCGTACCACCTCGCGGTAGCGGGTGGGTGCGCAGCCATTGCCGATTGTCGATTCCTAGAAGGATCGGATCCGAATAGAGCCGCAGATCTTCGCTGATAAACACAGGTAAGAACGATTGCGACTGACTAAGTGTTTTTTTATCTGTGTTCATCTGCGTTCATCTGCGGCTGACTAATCGTCTTGTGATATTCTTCGCCTCCGAATGGACGAACTGGCCCTGTTCATCCTCGTGATCGTGTTAGCGATCCTTTTAGCGGCAGCTGTTTTGCCTATCGTCGCTCTTGTCATTTCGATCCGCACGAAGAACAAACTCACGAAGCAGCTCGCTGCATTAGGCTCCAATCCCACGGCATCGACGGACAATCGCAACTTGTTGGCTACGATTCATGAGCTGCAAGCGCGCGTCGCCCAACTTGAAGCAGCTGTCAGGTTACCGCGAGAACAGCGTCCCATCGAACAGCCACCGATTCCCCCGATCCAGCCATCGGAAATTCAACCAGCGCCGACTACACCTGGCCCGGAGCCGGCACCACCGCCACCACCAGTAACTACACCGCCAGTGTCTGCACCGGTTTACACTCGACCGCACATCGATGCACAGAAACTTGAATCAATGATCGGCCGTCGCTTGGTAGGTTGGGCTGCCGTGGCTTTGATTCTCTTTGCCGCTGCGTTCTTCTTAAAGTACGCGTTCGATAACCGTTGGATTGGCGAACTTGGAAGAGTTTCAATCGGCGTAGCTGCCGGCGTGATTCTTACGGTTCTCGGTTTCAGATATCACCATCGTGGCTGGCGAGTGTTCTCGCAAATTCTTACCGCCGGTGGCGTTGTTTTGCTTTATGTCTCTGCATACGCCGCGTTCGGTTATTACCATCTCGTAACGCAGAAAGCGGCGTTCATCTATCTGGTGATTCTGGTCTCAGAAGCCGCGGCCCTCGCTCTGCTCTATGAAGCTCCGGCGATTGCAATCATGGCGCTGATTGGCGGCTTCCTGTCGCCGATTCTTCTGCACTCCGATCGCGATCAATACAAATCGCTTTTTGGTTACATCTTCGCGCTCGATGTTGGCGCTCTAGCGTTATTGAAGCATTGGCCCGGCTTGAGTTCGCTGGCATTTGGCGGAACCCATTTGCTGTTCTGGTTGTGGTACGCGGAAAAATATCACCCTCGGAAACTCACGGCAGTAATGATTTTTCAAACTGCGGTGTTTCTTGCGTTCCTCGCAGCATACGTCGTTCGTCAGATCGTCAGGCGGGCCAATGCGACGATTGAAGACTTGTTGTTGTTGCTGCTCAACCCATTCGTATTCTTTGCTACTTCCTACCACCTGCTGAATCCGTCTTATCACGATTGGATGGGAGTGTTTGCTATTGCGATGGCAGTTGTTTACGCAGGCTCCACCAAACTGTTGCTCGATCGATTTGCGGCGAAACGTGGTGAAGCGTTGATTCTGATCGGCGTCGCTATCAGTTTCATCACCCTGGCTATCCCGATCCAGTTACGATCGAATTGGATCACGATGGCGTGGGCTGTTGAAGCGCTGGTTGTGCTGTGGACAGCCATCGAAACAAAGTCAAAACGATTGCACGCGTTGGCCTGGATTTTATTCACACTGGCTTTGGGCAAGCTCGTTGTTTGGGACACATCATCAATCGCGTGGCGCACTACGTTTACGCCAGTATTCAATCGTTACTTCCTGTCGTCGTTGTTCGTGATTGTCTGTTTCTTTGGCGCGGCGTGGCTTTATCACCGGTTGGGCGACCAGCAGGAAGTCTTTGCTCCTCAGATGAAAGTGATCGCAGCTGTCGTTGGAATAGTCGCGCTCTGGTTCTTAATGTCTGTTGAGGTCCATACATTCTTCTCAATGCGCGCTGCTTCTTACACGGAGTGGGAAGACGTAAAGCGTGAACGTTGGTTGGGACAGATGGCGCTATCCGTTCTTTGGGCGCTTTATGCCGCTGTATTGGCGACGATCGGGTTTGTGCGACGATCGGCGAGTGTTCGTTGGGCTGCGTTAATTTTGTTTGCGATCGCAATCGTGAAAGCGATGATCGTCGACATCGCCTATCTCCAACAGCTTTACCGCATCATTGTTTTCTTTGTGCTCGGCGTGTTGCTGCTATTAGTGGCTTGGGCCTATCACAGGGCGTTCTATTCGAAGGAGACAGCGAAATGAAAAGGCTGTGTCTGTTAAGCCTCCTGCTCTTCACGGTTTCTAGTTTGGCAATCGCACTGGCCACCTTACCGGCTGCGGCTCAAACATCGACGACGGCATGGCCTTTTTATGTCGAGTTGAATGGAGCCTCAGGAGTTCCGGGACTCTACGACCTCATCGTGCCATTTCACGTGATGGATAAGTCGCTCTACGATCTTTCCGACCTTCGACTCTTTGACGCGAACGGTCGCGAAATTCCTTACGCGCTCCGAGTGAGACGCGAGCTGGATGATTCAAGAGAGATCGAAGCCGCGATCTTCAACAGCGCATCGGTTGGCGGTGCTTATGAAGTATCTGTAGATCTCGGTGAGGATCGTGGCGAACACAATGCGGTGGAAATCGTCACTACCGGATCTAACTTCCGCCGCAGGGTTGTAGTCGAAGGCAGTGACACCCAAACTGAATGGCGCACGCTAAAAACAGGTGACGTAATCTTCAGTTTTCATGCTGACAACAAGCTTGTCGATTCGAATCGATTGAGTTATTCGCCAAGCAGATTTCGTTTCTTACGAATCCGCGTGTTCGCTGACGAACTCAGCGGCACCAACGATCGGCCGGAGATTACTGAAGTTCACGTCATGATGTCGGTACGCGAGAAAGGCGAACTCGTTACCTGGGCTGTTAATATTCCTTCCCCTCAATATCAACGTAATCAGGGTGCACCTGCGACTGCGTGGTCCATCGATCTTGGTGCGCGCGTTCCAGTCGATCGAGTTGCTTTCGATTTCTACGATGCGTCTTTCTCGAGGCCTTTCCAAATCGAGGCGGTTGACGATCAGAGTGTGCGCCTGGTCGCCTTTGGAGAGTTGACGCGAAGAGAAGGCGACGACAGACCAGTGATCGTCACCTTCAACGAAGAACAGCACACTCGCAATCTGCGTTTGTTAGTAACTGACCATAGCAATCCACCGTTGCAGTTGAAGCAGATTGAACCGAGCGCGCCGGCACGGCAGCTTGTGTTTGAAATCAAGGAGTCGCCAGCACAACCTCTGCGTCTTTATTTTGGTAATCGAAACATTCCGGCGCCTCATTATGATTTTGAGAAGGAGTTGGCTGGAAAAGTGACAGCTAACGTGACGCGTCTTGGTGTCGGCGCCAGAACCACGAATCAAAACTACATTCCTGAACCGCTTCCCTTCACCGAACGAGTGCCGTGGTTGATCTACCTGGTGCTGACGGCTTCGAGTGTCGCACTAGCGTGGATCCTTCTAAGCCTCGCGCGAAAGAGTTTGCAGCAAGGGTCGCAGTCTAGTGAGAAAGCTAACTGAAAGATCACCTAACTCAGGCTCTCAGAAATGAGTCAACGAATGTTCGATATGCTTTAGCTTGTCGTCGTGATTCCCTTCACTCAAGCTCACAGAAATGACCCAACAATTGTCCGATATGCTTCAGCTTGTCGTCGTGATTCCCTTCACTCAACCTCACAGAAATGACTCAACAAATGTCGTTGAGCAGTTTCATTAAGCTCGAGTGCTAGGCAGCTCCACGACAAACTAAAGTGTATCGGACATTCGTTGAGCAGTTTCATTAAGCTCGATTGTTAGGCAGCTCCACGACAAACTAAAGTGTATCGGACATTCATTGACTCGAGATGTCCGTTCTTCAGGCTACCTTTAGGCAACGAGCCTGCATCTTAAGCTCGACACAAGGATTCCTCGCGCTGTCTCCCCCGCTTTAATCCTTCTGCCGTTACACAAGAGACCAGCTTCGGCCTCGATCCGAATCAAATTACGTCATTGAATCGTTCGCGACTCTCCTTTGCAGTCGTGTGTCTGGAGGTATGCGCCATCTTTGGAGTGCGGCGACCCGTCGCCGCTTTGTTAGTTCAATACTGTCGCGACAATACGAAAGCGGCGACAGGTCGCCTCACTCCAAAGGGTGTCACTTGCAAGTCTTTCGTATTCGCAGCGTTCAACTTCTCAAGGAGTAAATAAAAACCATGAAACCAAACTGCACCACTGATGGAGTGCGCTCTCCGCATTTTGGGATTGCTGTTCTCCTCTTCGCCTTGATGTTCCTGAGCTTTAACGCGACTTCAATCCTGGCCCAAACAACTGCCGTCGTCACCGACGGTTGGGTTGTGCTGCCCGTCGATGAATACCGCGCCCTGCGTCGCGCCGCGTTTCCACTCGACACTGAACCCGCTCCACCTCCGGTTGAAGCGACGCTCAGTCGAATCGATTACGACTTGAAAGTCGAAGGTGATCTCGCTTCGGGCGAGGCCCGACTGACAGTCGATGTAATCCAGGAAGGGTGGGTGCGATTGGCAATGCCCAAAGGATTGATGGTTCGCGAAGCCAGTCTTGATGGACGACAGGTCACGCTTGTAGCGGCCTCTGGGGATAAAGGTGCAGACGAGTTGTTGCTTTCGAAGACCGGACGTTCGGTCTTGATATTGAAGATCGTGGCGCCGGTTTCTACAGTTGCCGGTACTGACCTGCTGCAACTTCCCGCGAGCAATTCGGCAGTTGTGCGCGCAATTGTTGAAGTGGCGCGCCAGGGTGTCGACGTGCGGATCACGGGCGGTCTTTTGATGGACCACGCAGATACAGCAACAGGCAGCCGTTGGGTTGCGAATGGCCGCGGCACAGACCCTTTAACGTTCGCATGGCGACGACGAATCGATGAAGCGCGATCGTTGCAACCACTCCGATTGCGCGGCGCGGTATCGCAATTGGTCGGACTCGGTGAAGACTCGACGCAGATAAGCGCCGAGATCCAAATCGACGTGCTGCAAGGAATGGCCCAGGAAGTTCGACTACAACTTCCCGAAGGCTTCATTGTTAACCAGGTCTCAGGCGCAACGGTTACAGATTGGGAAACAAAGCAGCGTGAACTAACGGTCGTCTTCATCGAGCCAGTGCAACAATCAGCGCGTTTCACCTTGAGCGGCGAACTGCGTTTGCCTCGCGCGGGGAAATTGGATGTGCCGTTGATTCGGCTTCCTGCCGCAGAGCGCGAAACAGGCGGCATCGCGGTTGAAGTGCTAGGCGCCGGAGAGATCAAAGAACGACAGGCGAATGGTTTGGAAGAAGCCGAAGCGGCTGAACTGGGCCAGCTGATTTCAAGCCGGCAATCACCGTCGCTGGTTGCATTTCGCTTCCCTCCAGCCGAAGGAAAATCAACCCGCTCTCTTTCTATCGGCGTCGCACGCTATACACCCCAGGCGGTACTGACTGCAAACATTGAAGAAGCAAACTACAGCACATTGATTACCACCGACGGCAAGATGCTCGTGCAGTCGAGATTCGCAGTTCGTAACAATCAAAGAAACTTCCTCAAGATCAATCTGCCGGCCGGCGCGGTATTGTGGAGCGCATCAGTCGCCGGCCGACCAATCCGACCCGGACGCTCGCCTGATGGATCACTCCTCTTGCCGCTCGAAAAGATGAAGTCAGGTGACGAGGCAGCAGCTTTTATTGTCGAGATTGCCTACATGGACCACACCACAGCGTGGACTGACCGAGGTCGCGTCCGACTATCGCTTGCCTCCGTCGATCTTCCGATCTCGAAGTCGCATCTCTTAGTTCACCACTCGCCAATTTTTCGACTCACAACGCCACCAGGATTAACCGGCAGTTTTCGAGTCGTACCTTATTCGGCGTCAGAGGGCATTCTGAAAATGGCGCCTGGAGTTGCAGCGGTGGATGAACCTGCGGCCGCGCCGATGCCGGCGGACACAGTAAGCGAAGGCACGAGAGAGATGGTCGCAAAACTCCGCGACACCAAACGCGGCAACCCGCCGACGCGCAATTTACCGCTTCGAGTTGCGTTTCCGCATTTTGGCCCGTCGCTATTCTTGATGTCGGAGCTGACAAGTGAAAACCAAACACCAGTGATTGATCTGGATTATCAACGCGACAGGAAACGAGGTGACCAATGAAACGCGCAATTGTTTTTCTACTACTTCTCGCCACTCCCGTTTGGGGACAACAACGCGACGTGAAAACAAGCATGCCACTGCCGCAGCCGGTTCCGGGTTCATCGGGATCGGTGACGTTGACACTCGCCGAGTACAACCGCTTGTCGGAGGCCGCTACGAAGAAACCAAAGAAGTCAGACGCGCCACCTCTTCCGTTCGTGCTTTCACGCACGGCATTCAAACTTCGCGTCGAAAATCAAACAGTTCTTGGCTCGGTCGAGCTAGACGGTTCAGTGCTCGAAAAGGGGGCGACAAAGGTGCCGCTGACAAATGGCCTGACTGTGTTGGAAGCAAAACAGGCAGGCAACTTTCTTCCCCTACTACAGGAAGGACCAATACACGCTGCGGTTATCAACGGACCAGGAAATTTCTCGGTATCGCTATCAGTGGCTTCCGCTCTACACGTTGAAGCAGGTCGAGCAACGCTGGTGTTGGCGGTGCCCGCGGCGAGCAGTTCAGTCTTATCTCTTGAGCTGCCGGGAAATCATGCGAATGTTCGCGTTGAGCCCGGGCTGATCACAAATCGATCGACGTTGAATGGAAACACTCTTATCGAAGCAACGCTTGAGCCGGGAAAGCCGGCTCGTCTCTGGTGGACCACACGCGAAGCTGCGGCGCCAGTGACGCAACGTGAGGTTCGGTTTCTGTCGAGCGTTAAGAGCGTGGTGTCTGTCGGCGATTCACAGCTGCGAGCGATTGCGCTGTGTGACGTAACAGTGGTCCAGGGTGACGCTTCGGAGTTCAAGATGCCATTGCCGGCTGGCTTCGAATTAACCGAAGTGACCGGCAGCACCCTCGACTCCAGTGAAGTGCAAAACGGCGAACTGATCCTGCGTGTGCGTGAACCCGCGCGACGCAATCATCAGTTTCTTGTCGCAATCGAACGAACGAACCGCGACACGAAAGCGGAAGCACCAGTGCTCGCATTCTCCGGTACGCAGCATGAAACAGGCGAACTGCTGATTGAGGGAATTGGTTCGATGGAATTGACGCCAACAGAATCGGGAGGCTTGCGACGTATGGACGTGCGCGAAGTCGGTGCAGTAGCACGCTCACTCGCACGGTTCCCTCTACAGGCTGCTTTCCGTTACAACCGCCGGCCGGGCGATACACCAAAGCTGCAACTCAGTTGGACGCAGTTTCCGGACACCACGGTGCTATCGGCGATCGCCGAGCGCGCGACAGTGACGACGCTTACGAATATCGAAGGCAAGTCGTTAACAGAAGTGACGCTGCGTGTGCGGAATCATGCGCAACCGTTTGTGAAAGTTGAGTTACCCGCCGGCGCGCAACTGCTTTCGGCTGAGGTTGAAGGACAAAGAGTAAAACCGGTGGTGGGCACGGACGGGAACAGGGTGCCTTTGCTGCGCACTGGTTTGAACTCTTCCGGTGCTTACACGGTTTCATTTGTCTACCTTAGCTCGGGCGATCGATTTGCGAAGAATGGATCGTATGCAATGGGTCTACCGAAGCTGGATATTCCTGTGAACATCCTGACGTGGGAGATTTCGCTGCCAGATCGAGTGGAGGTGCGACAATTTGGAGGCAATGCTCTAGCCGCCGACTTGTTTCCCGCAGCTGCGCAAAATTTCGTAGCTGAGAATGAAAGCTTCGAGGGCGCCGATGATGCGACGCGCTGGGCGCGCAATGATCTCAGCAGTCTTGAAGCAGGTCAGATCGGAGGCATCATTACTGATCCGAGTGGCGCGGTCGTACCGAATGCGCAAGTCACGGTTACTAACAAGCAAACAGGGCGAACTCAAACTACTCGCTCAGATGGCGATGGACGCTGGGTCGTGTTAGGGGCGGAAACTGGACCAGTGAACGTTAGGGTAACGTCGCCGGGCTTCAAAGACACACAACACGAGCTTGAATTAGTGGCAACGGCTCCCGCTCGATTGGGAACGACCCTTGACGTGGGAGGAGTCAGCGAAGTGGTAACGGTGACCGGTAGTGGGAGCGCTGTAAACAGTTTGAGTCTCGACGGACTTAAAAAACTTGAGACCAACGCTCGTCAAGCCCAACAGTTGTACTTGCTGACTCCTTCACAGAACGTGGCGAACTTGCAGCGACGCGTCGCGGGTGTGCTGCCTGTAAAGGTGGACGTGCCGCGTGCGGGTCGATCTTACAAATTTGTTAGACCACTGGTGATGGACGAGGAGACGCGAGTGACGTTTCAGTACAAAGCGAAATAAGACGGGTCCTGCGAATACCCCCAACGGCAGTTGGGGGATCGTTCAGATCCAGCCTACGACATAAATGACTGAGAATTTGACGCGCCGCGAATTCAGTAGAGATTTATTATTTAAGTTCCTTCGCGGCGCGTTGAAGTCGTGGAAGATCGCCCTTAGTAGGTCGCACTTGAACAATCCCCAACTACCGTTGGGGGTATTCGCTTATCGGACTTAGCGCTTTACGATTGGTAGCTCGATTGAAGAAAGAGCCCGCTTGTTTCGTTGAACCGTGATTGTTGGTGTTCCCTCAGCAGGTATTCGAATAAAGGTATCTTTGTCGTGACCGGCAATCGCCACCCGAAGTCGGTGGCCTTTCTTGATCAAGGCGGAAATTGGCTGGAGACCAAATTTGATCTCTGTGACTTCTCCAGGAACTATTGGTGCGGCATCCGCCTTTTTGAAAGAGTGGTAAGGAACGAAGACCTTTATTGGTGGTTGTTCCTTTGATATTCGCCGATGAATTCCACGCAAAGCACCTTCGGTCAGGTAAGTAACCTTTCCATTTTCATCGACGTCTTCAAGATACACGTAGAACGCGCCATCCGTGTGCGTCGAGGTTAGAAATAGTGTGACAACCGGATGGCCCGTGATCTCAACATCCGACTCGAGCGGCGCACTTGTATACGTCAACAACTTCTTGTCTTCCTCCGCGCGATCTGGATACACAACGTCTCCACCTACCTGCGTGTGCCATCGGTTCTTCGCTCCCGTTGTTGCTTCAAAATTGATCGAGTAACGATCTTCGTCCCTTTCACTTTGCGGAGTGTTCACGCTCAAGGCATTGTTCGCACCGAAATACCAACGCGTTGCTGTCGCACCGGCCACCGGCCATGTATTTGTGGTCTTCCATTTCTCTTCTCCAATCGTGAAGTAATAGAGAAGCTTCTCCTTGTCCAGTCCTGTGTCGATGCCTTTCAGGTAATGATCAAAAAAGCGCAAAGTCTCGAATCCCCACATCACCCGTTCCGGCTCAGCCGGTTTATACGGACTCGCATTCTGGCCGCCGCCGTGATTCCACGGTCCGATTACTCCTCGCTGATAATTATTCAAGCTCGTAAAAGTCTTGATAACTGCATCGGCTGTGCTCGCATCGAACCAACCGCCCCAACTATTGATCGCGACACCTGACTTTTCGATTTGCGCGGCATAACTATGTAGGCTGAGCTCATCCAGTGACGTCCCGAAAGCGCGATCATCTCTAGACGTGGTTGAGAGAGCCGCTGTGTAGACGTTCATGTTTTCAGAGCGTCGCGCCGTGGCTCCTTGATAGAGTTTCTGATCCGTGTCGTCATCAACTAGTCTGACGCCGGCATTTGTGTCTAATTGTCGATTACCTTCATTCCACGTTTTGATCACCCAATCAGTGAGAACTCCACCCGGATATGGTGTCTCTGCGAACAGATCGAATTCATAGTGACGTGGCACTACGACCTTCACAGCCGGGTTCATCAAAGTCGCAAGCCACAGCGATGTATTGCCGGTGTAGGAATTGCCTGTGGCTCCCACTTTTCCATTTGACCACGGTTGCGAAACGATCCAGTTCACCACTTCGTTGTAATCTTTGATCTCGTCCTGAGAAAAGGGTGCTTTCCAGACGCCGTAAGATGCGCCGGTTCCGCGAGCGTCTACGAGCACCTGCGCGTAACCGTGTGAAGGAAGAAAGGGATTGGCCTGCTCGCCTTGTTTGCCTCGCCAGTAGCGCGTCATGGTCATTACTGCCGGAATCTTTTCCTGTGCTGGAAGTCCTTCG